>JADDPY010000229.1 GCA_016781635.1 Rubrobacter sp. | reverse complement strand
GCCACGTTGCCACGCACGCAGTGCGCGGCCGTTAGCACGCTGTCCTTGTCTACCAAGCTCGCGCCGCAGAACTGCTGCTGGTACGCGGAACTGCCGTTTCTCTTGTCCAGTAGCGCCACCACGAAGGGATACTTGCCGTCCGGTACGGCGGTACCGTCTATTACGCTCGGTTGACACGCCTCCTCCGACTCTTCGGCCGCGAACGTCGGCGCCGATGCCCCCAAGCCCAACACGACCGCGGCGAGCAAAGCCATCAGGCCGACGCGCCAAAGACGCCAACACCGCTCCCTGGACACGCTTCTTACATGCTCACCCACGCGAACCTCCCCCTTCGAGTTCTTACCAACGGGTTATCGGCACAACGGCCCAGAAACTGTATGCATGCGCGGATTTCTCGGTGAAATTTTCGATCGCCGCAACGAGGATTCGGAGTTCTCCCATGCAGCCCGAGGACCTGTCCTGCCGACGGATGCGGCTACGCGGGCCGCTTCTCGCCTTCTTCGGGCCGTCCGGCACGAGTAGAGAGGGCGTCGACTATGCCGCGGGCCGCACCGGATGCGAGGTCCACGAGCCGGAACGCCGTCCCGCCCCGTCCTGAGGCAACCTCTATCTCGAGCGTCGCGAGGTCTCTACGCTTCTGGATGGGGGAGACGGAGTAACCCCGGGATTGCAGGCGTTCGCGCGGGGCGACGACCGTGGTGCGCGCTAGGCGGCGGGTGCGAAGGACGACCCGGTCTTTGTTGAGCGCGTAGCCCGCGGCCCGGTGGCGAAGGAGCCCGTAGAGGGCGGCCGGGGGCACCAGCAGCAGGGCGAGTAGGCCCCAGGGGAAAAGAAAGACCGCGAGGGGCACCGCTACGACCAGTGCGGGGATCGACGAGCGGAAGGCGTAGCGCCCGCGTGCACGGGCAGGCAGCGGCGCGAGGGAGGAGAGCGGGGCCGCGAACAGAGGGGCCGCGGCGCTCAGGAAATCCTCCGCTTCGCTTCGGCGCAGCAACGGGAACAGCACGGTTGAAACCCCCTCTTCCGTACCGAATCCCGCGCTCTCGACGCGGAGTGCGGCCAGACCGAGGGGTTGGCGCAGGGCGCCCTCGACGAGCCTCACGGCCTGGATGCGTGCTATAGGGACCGTGGTTTCGTAGCGGTTGAGGAGGCCACGCTTGATGTGCAGGTACTTCCCGTCCGCCGAGCGCGAGAGGGTGAATCCGGCGTGGGCGAGCACGGTCCCAAAGATCGCGAGCAACCACGCGAAGAGGGCCACGAAGAGGACGAGCAAGAGGGCCGCAAAGAGCGTGCGCGGCAGCAGGGTTTCGGAGAGCCGTTCGGCGAGGCCTGCGGGAAGAATGTTGTCCAGGATCTGCGATCCGCCGGCAACCACCGAGACCGCGACCCCGATCTGACCGCTAGTGAGCCCCGCCACGAGGAGCTCCCCCGTGGAGAGCTTGCGCAGTACCGTCGGGGACGGCTCCTCTCCGACCTCCCCCGCCTCGTCGAGGTTTTTTCGCGACCGGGTCAACTCTTCTCGTAACCCTCGAGCGGCGGGGCGCGAGAGGGCCGAGAGCGAGACCTCCGGCTCCCCGGCGCCCCCCGCCGCCTCGAGGCGAAGCTCGACTACCCCGAAGACGCGCTGCACTATGCCCTGCACGGTGTTCACGCTCTGCACATGCTCCAGCGGCAGCGAGCGCTCACTCTTTTGCAGGACCCCCCGCTTGAGATGGAACGCCCCGCCGGAGATGCGATACGTAGTAGCCCGCCACGAGAGCACACCCCATACGGCGCTCAAAAGGGCTAGCACGAGAAAGGCAAGCCCAACCAGGAGCAACGTTCTCATCCCGAACTCCCCGTTGACGAGCGCGGCGATACCGGGGAAAGCGGCGAGCCCGGCCCAGCGCCGAACCGTCGTCATGGCCGAGAGCAACATCCCGACGGGGTGCAAACGACGCTCTTCAACGGCGGGTGTTCTGCTAAAGCTCATCGGCTTCCCGGGTGAGCTCGGCGATGCGGTCGCGCACCTCGGCGGCGGTACCACTAGCGAGCTGTGGGATCTCGTTGGGGCCGGCCGCGGTATAGAAGACGACTGTCGAGAGCCCGAATCGCCGTTGCAAGGGTCCCTGCCGGGTGTCGACGTGTTGCACCCGCGCCATCGGCACGAGCGTGCGCGTTACGCGCAGAAGACCGCGCTGGAGGTCGACCTCCAGCAGACGGATCTCGTAGCGCCACCGCCGCCACAGCAGCGGCGGCAAGAAGACCACGAACAGGACGGCGAGCGCGAGCGCCCCCAGAGTCGGCAGCGCCGCGAGGTAGGCCGGCACCTCGTTTCTGTACAGGACGTAGGAGCCCAAGGCTCCACCGGCGAGGATCGGGAGCGCCTGCAGCATCCCCGTCACCCGCCAGAGCGATCGGGCCCGCGGGTCGAGCCTCCCCTCCGGTTCAGCTTTCAAGAAGCGCTATACCAGGGGGATTACGGTGCGCTCGGGCACCGCCGTCCTCCCCCGGAGGTCCCGGGCGGCAAGCTGTCCGCATGCGGCGTCTATGTCCCCGCCGCGGCTGGGCCTCAAGGTCGCGGAGAGGCCGAGGTCCCGGGCGTGCTGGAGGAGCTCCTTCGCGCGCGTCTTGGAGGTTGCGGAGAAGCCGGTGTCCGTCCAGTTGAAGCGCAGCAGGTTCAAGTGATACAGCGGGTGGTCGAAGAGCTCCGCCAGGGCCTCGACGTGTCTCGGTTGATCGTTCACGCCGGCGAGAAGCGTGTACTCGAAGAAGAGCTTGCGGTGAGTCTCTTCGACGTAGTAGCGGGCGGCGTCCATAAGCTCGGGGATGGAGTGGCGGGAGGCGACAGGCATGATCTCCCGCCGCTCGTCCTCGAAGGGCGTGTGCAGGCTTATGGCGAGGTGAAACTGCTCCGGCTCGTCGGCGAAGCGCCGTATCTTGTCGATCAGGCCGCTCGTGGAGACGGCGATGGAGCGGGCGGCGAGTCCGAACCCGTCCCCATCGTTGAGGACCTTGAGCGCGGTCAGGAGCTCGCGGTAGTTCAGGAACGGCTCGCCCATCCCCATGACGACGACGTTGGTCACGCGCTCGCCCTCCGGCTTGAGGTCGCGGGCGGCGACAAAGACCTGCTCGGCGATCTCACGCGCCTTTAAGTTCCGCTTGATGCCCATGAGACCGGTGGCACAGAATTTGCAGCCCATCGGGCAGCCGACCTGGGTAGAGATGCAGACCGTGTTACGCCCGGCCTCGGGGATGTTGACGGTTTCTATAAGATGCCCGTCGTGCGTCTTGAAAAGGTACTTGCGCGTCCCGTCGGAGGCCTTCGCGACGCGCAAGAGCTCCAGGGCCGCGGCCGGCGCCCCCTCGGCGAGGGCTTCGCGCAGGCCTTTCGGAAGGCTCGTCGCCTCTTCCCAGTCGCGGATAAGGCCACTGGTGAGGGCGCGGTAGGCCTGCCCGAGACGATAAGCTGGCTCGCCCCTCTCCTCGAAAAGGTCTTTCACGTCCGGCATAAACTGTTCGGCCTTCAACCCCATCGCTCCTCTTCTGGTACTTAAAGTCAGATTATAAGACGGGAGGGCAAAACTGGAGCAGCAACCGGTAGAATTCGATGTGTGAGCATTCTTGACCCGTTCGTCTTCCTTTTCGTGCTGCTCCTCGTCTGGCGTGGGGTGCGCCTCGGGTTTCTGGTCGGGGCCTTCTCGCTCGCCGGGGTCGTCCTCGGGGCGGCGCTGGGATCCAGGCTCGCGCCGGCGCTTCTGGGGGACCGGGGGGACCTCCTCTACGGCTCCGCGATCACGCTGGCGAGCATCCTGGCTTTCGCCGCACTCGGGGACGTCCTGGCACGTTCGGTAGGCGGCTACCTCCGCGACAAGCTCGCGAGCCCGGCTTCGAGGGGGCTCGACGGCTTCGGCGGGGCGGCGCTCGGAGCGGCGCTCTCCCTGACCCTCGTGTGGATCGCCGCGATCCTGGCCCTCAGCGCCCCCTTCCTCTCCCCCGCGCACCCCGCCATGCGAGAGTCGGCGTTCGTGCAGGTTTTAGGTGATCGAATGCCCTCCCACCTTCTCGCCCAGGCCGTAGCCCGCCTCGAACCCCTCCCGGAGGTCCAGGGCTCCGAGGCCGACGTTTCAGCGCCAGACGAAGACGTCGCAAGAGACCCCGACGTCTCGGCTGTCGCCTCGCGCGTCGTACGCATCAGCGGCGTGGCCTGCGGCTACGGCGTCGAAGGCTCCGGGTGGGTCGTCGGCAGGAACCTCGTCGTCACCAACGCCCACGTGGTCGCCGGCGAACTCTCCACCCGCGTCCAGCCCGCGGGCACGGGCGTCCCCCTGCCGGCGAAAGTCGTAGTCTTCGACGAGCGCAACGATGTCGCCGTCCTCAGGGTAAAGGGCCTGCGCCTGCAACCCTTGCCGCTCGCCCAGCCCAGGGACGACGAGGCCGTCGCCATCCTGGGGTTCCCGGAGAACGGCCCGTACGACGTGAGGAGCGGTCGCACCGGCGAGACGGAGCGTGTGATCTCCTCGGACGCTTACAACCGTGGCCCGGTAGAGCGCACCGTAACCAGCTTCCGCGGCTACGTCCGCCCCGGCAACTCCGGCGGCCCCGTCGTAAACGGGGACGGCGCGGTAGTCGCAACCATCTTTGCCAGCCGCGCCGACTCCGACACGGCCGGATACGGTATCCCCTCCTCCATCGTCCAACAACTCGTCGACCTCGCCAGAGACCGCAAGACGCCCGTCACAACCGACGAGTGCGCAAACTAGGGACTCGTCAGCCATTCAACATCTCAGCCCGTCGGCTTTGGTATTCGACGCGTAGCTCGTACGCCAACATCTCGTACACATGCGCCGGAGAGCAGTCCACGATGCCCGTCGAGATCGAGTAAGGGAGGCACGAGCGGCGGGATGCTACGGTGCACTGCGCGAACGGTGCACCACACCATCCCGCCGCCACCTCTCGCCGCATCACCGTCGACCTGGCCCTCTGACGCGGGGATCGCTCGGTCGTCGCCTCGACGCGGAGAGCCCACCGTCAACGGTGATGCGTCCCCTGCCAGTGGTTGCTGCGCGAGCGCGGGGACCCTATCAGGTGCCCACCAGCCTAACCATCGAGGCCCTCGACACCCTCGTGACCCGAAAACCTCCGCGTGGGGTGCTCCTCGTACCACACTGAAAGCTCCTACCCGAAGGAGAAACTCATGACACGACTGTCCGGCAAGGTCGCTATCGTCACCGGAGGCTCGAACGGTCTCGGCGAGGCCATCGCGATTTGCATGCCGGGGAAGGGCGCCGTGGTCACGGTGCTGAACCGTGACGAAAACGGCGGCACGGTCGAACCAGATGACATCGCGCGGGGCGCCGTCTACCTGGCGTCGGATCAGGCCAGGTAGGTCACTGGCTCGGAACTCGCGATCGACGGAGGGTACACCGTCCGCTAACGGCTTAAAGGTCCGCTTCTCCGTCACGCTGGAAGGGGACACGGATAGTGGAGCCGTCGCCGGTTCAACCACTACCCGCTCGTGAGCAGATCACCGCCCTGCCTGGAAACGTCGCTCTCGGCATTTCGCCCTTCCACACGCAGCGCCGAGTTCCGGCTGCTGGCATCATGCTTGTGGGAGAAACATACACGCGCCGCTTCCAAGGCGGTCGTACAGGTAAAGGGAGGGTGGTAACGTGCTTGAAAATCCGTACTACTCGTCGGACTTCCACGGTTCCTACGAAATGTTTTCTTTGGGTGATTTCGTCCTCGAAGAGGGCTACACCCTGCGCGGCTGCGAGCTTGCATACGCAACGTTCGGCGAGCTGAATGCAGCGAAGGACAATGCGATCCTGGTCACGACGTGGTACTCGGGGACACACCAGATCTTCCGGGACGTCTACATCGGCCCTGGGCACGCGCTGAACCCGGAGAAGTACTTCATCATCGTCGTCAACCAAATTGGCAACGGGCTGTCCTCCTCACCCCACAACACGGATGGTCCGCACGCTATGGCCCGGTTCCCGCACGTCAGGATAGGGGACGACGTCCGCGCGCAGGAGCAACTGTTGCGCGAGCAGTTCGGCATCGAGCAACTGGAGTTGGTCACCGGCGGCTCGATGGGGGCGCAACAGACTTACGAGTGGGCGGTACGATTCCCCGATAAAGTGAAGCGGGCGGCCCCCATCGCCGGGACGGCAAAGAACACCCCGCACGACTTCATCTACACTCAGACCCTCATCGAGGCCGTCACCTCGGACCCCGGGTTCCGGAATGGTTGGTACGAGGCCCCTTCAGAGGTGCGCGAGGGGCTGCACCGGCACGCCAGGATCTGGTCGGTCATGGGCTTCTCGACGGAGTTCTGGAAAGGGGAGCAGTGGAGACCTCTGGGCTTCGCCTCCGTGGACGACTTCCAGGTCGGCTTCATGGACGCATACTTCGAGGTGATGGACCCCAACGACCTCCTGCACATGGCGTGGAAGTGGCAACGGGGGGACGTTAGCCGCCTCACCGGCGGCGACCTCGCCGCGGCACTCGGCCGCGTGACGGCCAAAACGTACGTCATGCCCATCTCCGAGGATATGTTCTTCCCCGTGCGCGACTGCGAAGCGGAGCAGAAGCTGGTACCGGGCAGCGAACTGCGCGTCATCGACAGCACGGCCGGTCACCTGGGCCTCTTCGGCTTCGAGCCGGGCTACATGCCGCAGATCGACCGCCACCTCGGCGAGCTTCTCGAAGCATCCGTGTGAGGGAGATAGTGCCCAGGAGCGCACAGGAGGAGGATCGGGTCCTCTGGATACCCTCTGCCCGAGTTTGGTCGCGAGCCGCAGGGGGTAGTGACGAGGGTAATGATGAGTCGTGAAAGAATAGAAAGGGCCATGGAGGAAGCCGGCTGGAAGCTCGACGCCGGGTTCGACGACAAGCTTGTCGTCGGCCACGACAGCGTAGTGTCGATACTGGCCTACCCTTGGGCTTGGGAAGCCGAAGATCCGGTGTTCGAAATCTCGCACGAAACGAAGAACACCACCTATTGGGTTCGGGAGATACCGGTCCCGCGCCGCGCCGTGGAGCTGGTGGAGGAGAACGGTGGTCCGCCTGAGGAAGAGCGCGGCAACCCCCGCAATCAGGCTAGTGGGAACGAAGGAGAGCGGTCGCCGTAGACGGTAGATCCAAATCGACACTGGACGGGGGAACACCCGAGCCCCCGAAGGTCGAGGCCCGTCCGAAGAACTGGCTCGAGCCGGTGATACTGGCGTCACTACGCGAGCACGAGTCTTACGGATACGAGTTGATGCGGCGTTCGGCGCGATTCGGGGCGGAGGCCACGAACCCCGGGACGCTATACCGAACCTTGCGAAGGATGGAGCGCAAGGGCTGGTGCACGTCCGAGTGGGAGACCTCCGAGGGGGGACCGGCGCGCAGGAGGTACGCGGTCACCGACGCGGGGAAAGCATACCTTGACCTCTGGGTGGAAGCGCTGGAGAAATACCAGCGGTCCATGGATGCCCTTTTCAAGCTCTACAGCGGCAAGCCGTGATCCGCTTCTGCTCATCGTGGTCCGGCTCCTCCACCGACGTAGGTCGAACGGTAGCAGCCAGTCGTGTTCTAGAGGGTATGACTCACGTCCTGTGTCCCCCACTTCGTAGGACGTCGACGAGGTCGAACACGCGCCCCTCAGGGTGACGAGGCACGACCGGAGCGGCCATTTGGCGCATGTTCTACGTGGTCGGACCACAAAAGAAGGGCCGGAGCCCCGAAGGACCCCGACCCTGCACGTAGCTACCGACCGGTATGCTCCGGCCGATCTAACCTCAGGCTAGACTACGGAGACGTTGTCCGCCTGCATCCCCTTCTGGCCGCGCGTAGCCTCATAGGAGACCTTTGCGCCCTCCTCGAGGGACTTGAAGCCGCTACCGGCTATCCCGGAGTGATGGACAAAGAGATCTTCGCCGCCCTCGTCCGGAGAGATGAAGCCGTAGCCCTTCTCGTCGTTGAACCACTTAACTGTTCCTTGGGCCATGTGTTGGAGCCCACCTTCCGTTTCCTGGGGCTCGAGCGCAATAAAAAAGCCGCTCCCCTCGTCGAGGGCGGCGCTTCAGTCACCATAAAACCCATATCTTCAACTTCTCGAGTATTTTATCATAGTCTGGGTCGAATACCCGAAGGCCCCCGGTTCTCTGCCACCCTGCCCCTGCGTCTGGCGCATGGATCGTAGCGTCTCTCTTAGAGCACGCCGCGTGACGCACTGGATGCGTGTTGCTCGCCCATTAGCGTGAGCATTCCATCGTCGACTACTGCGCGACCTCGGATGGGGGGGACCTTGCCGATTCACCGCTAGGGGCTAACTGTTCTCCTGAATGATCTTCTCAAGGGAGATGCGGCTACGCCTCAACTCCGCCTCGACGACGGAGAGGCGAGCGAGCTGGGACTCGCCGAGCCGGTCGCGCTCCACCTCGGTGGCGACGGATGCCGAGGCCTCGTCTATTGCGGTTACAGCGCTTTCCAGAAGGAGAAGGTCTCGCTCTTCCATAGAGCCAATACTACCGGAAGCCGCGCCTCTCGTTGTTGCGCCTGGCGACCGGATAGGCTTCGATCTTATCCGCGCTATAGTTTATCGGTGCAAAATAAGCCTCGCACCGCCTATTTGTCGCCGTGCGACACGATGCAGGCTACGACCAATCGGGTAGGGCAATCGTCCGCACTACCCGGGAACTTTGGTTGAAGCCCGAGAGGATGTCCCGGCTGCCCCTTTGACCGGCTTCGGTAGGTCGGCGCGGCCCGCAGCCAAAGTCCTTCTGCGTATGCCCCCACAGGGAGCTTCGCCCCTCACTTTTGGGCTAGGCGAACGTGGGACAAATTGCTCAACAGTGTTTAAGTCTTGCCCTAGTCCACCGGGCCTCCGCCGGTTCCACACTACTCCAGGGGTCCTCCAAGAGATTGGGGACAAAGCTCGTGTCGCCCCGTGCTTTCCTATCCTCGTGACGCCGGCGGGCCGTTGAGCTTTACATCCTCCGGTCGGGACGTTTGCCGCTTTGCCGCCACTGATAAAGCTTACCGGCGTCAACTTGCGTCGAGGTTTCCGGCCGCTCCCCGCGTTGATCCACGTGTTGAGTTGCATCCTGAGAATGTTGCTCTGGAGCTTACGGACCCGGGCGAGCTTGCGTATCGTGGTCCCTCGCCGACCTTCGCATCGCCCACAGGTACGTTCGGATGATCTACCGGTTGCGGCGGCGCTGAAACTCCCCCTTGAGCCTCAGGTACTCCCCGTCCTCGGCAGCGGTACGCCACTTCTCGTAGAAGATCTCGGCGGCCCGGCTCTTCTCGGGGTCGGGCTCGTCCAACGGCTTACTCTTGTTCCCGCCCTTGTGCATGGCGTAGCGCCTGGACCGTGTGTACCCCATCTGGAGGTACTTTCTGGCGACGTCCATCCCGACGAAATCTCCCTCGCCCCTGTACTCCAAAAACTTCTCGTAGATGGCGTCGGCTGAATTCTTCGCTGCCTCCGGAGTCTTAAAGCTCCATAGGGGCAGGATCTCGCCCTTGTAAGGCTCCGCGTGGAAGACACCCTCTTCGCCCCGGCCGATTCTGTACGACTCCGGGTGCTCGCGCAGGTCCACGCCATCGTAGGGGTAGCTCATGGCTCTTCTTATACCCTCCCGTCGTAACACTCGCCAAACGCCAGGATGTCGCGTAGTCCCACCCGGTCCACGTCCTCCGGTAGGGGCGGGTGACGATCGGGCTAAACCTGTTACAAACAACTCTTGATCGCTCGTTCAAGTGCTGCTAGGATCCTACTTGAATACGCGTTCAAGGGGACGGATGGACGAGCAGCGCATAGAAGAAAACGATCGGCGGCAGGAGATCCTCGAGGCCGCGTTGCGGGTCTTTGCGGAACACGGTTTCGGGGGGGCGACGGTCAAGGAGATCGCGCGGGAGGCGGGGATCCGGTCTCCGGCTTTGATCTACTGGTACTTTCGGGACAAGCAGGATCTCTTCAAAGAGGTGTTGGGCGCGAAGGTGCCAGTCGTGCGTGCGGTAGCCGACCTCGCGAAGGTCATGGATCTGCCGCCGGAGGAGGCTTTGACGAAGCTCGGGCAGGCGTATTTCGCCTTCGAGCGGATGGACCCGCGGGTCTTGCGGCTCATGGTCGGGGAGGCCATACGCCGCCCGGAGGTCGCCGAGGCGTTCGTCAGGGGCGGGCCGGGACGGGTACTCGAGTTTCTCAAGCGGTATCTGGAGCGGCAGATCGAGCTCGGGCGCCTCCGCCCCCACGACGTCCGCTCGGGGGCGCGCATGTTCGTCGGGATGCTGATACCGCAACTCGCGGGGAAGCTTTTCTTTCCGGCGCTGGTGGAGGACGGCCTCACTGACGAGGAGCACTTAAAGAACGCTGTGGAGATCTTTTTGAGAGGGCTGGCACCCGAAAGCTAGGGAGAGGAGAGGATCATGAGCCTCACGGACGCCACCGGAACGAAGGCGGGAGAGGGAGCGGGAATTCTGCGGACTACCTGCTGCGTCGTGGGAGGTGGGCCGGGCGGGGCGGTGCTGGCGCTCCTCCTGGCGCGCAAGGGCGTGGATGTGACGCTGCTGGAGGCACACCCGGACTTCGACCGCGAGTTCCGTGGCGACACGCTTCACCCGTCGGTCATGGAGATCATGGACGAGCTCGGTCTTGCCGACGAGATCCTCAAGCTGCGGCACACGAAGGTCGAGACCTTCACCCTGCAGACCGCGTCCGGCCCCTTCACGCCCGTGGACCTGAGCCGTCTAAAGACCCGCTTCCCGTACATCACGCTGATGCCCCAGACGAGCTTCCTGGAGTTCATAACCGGGGAGGCCTCGCGCTACCCGAACTTCCGGCTCGTGATGGGGGCGAGGGTGCGGGAGCTCCTCGAGGAAGACGGGGTGGTCCGCGGGGCGCGTTACGAGGATCGGAGCGGCGAGGAGCACGAGGTCCGAGCTGTCCTAATCGTCGGGGCCGACGGGCGTGGCTCGCGCGTGAGGCGCCTTGCCGGCTTCGAGCCCGTAAAGACCTCGCCGCCGATGGACGTCCTGTGGTTCAAGCTGCCTCGGGAGGAAGGCGACCCGGAGGGCATAGTGGGGCGCATCGGCAGGGGGCGCATCGCGGTGATGCTCGACCGCAACGACTACTGGCAGGCAGGATACGTTATCCCGAAGGGGACGTTCCCCGAGTTGCGCCACGCGGGCATCGAGGAGTTCCGGAGCCGGTTCGCCGGGTTGGTACCGGGGTTTGCCGAGCGTCTCACGCACCTTACGGACTGGAAGCAGGTCTCGCTGCTCTCCGTCGAGTCGAGCCGGTGCGAGCGGTGGTACGGGCCTGGGCTCCTGCTTATAGGGGATGCCGCGCACGTGATGAGCCCGGTCGGGGGTGTCGGAATCAACTACGCAATCCAGGACGCCGTCGCGGCGGCGAACTTGCTCTCGAAGCCGCTTGCGGAGAGCCAGAACCGGCTTGTCGCCCTCGACGTAAGCCACCTCCGTGCGGTGCAGCTCCGGCGTGAGCTACCGACGCGCGCCATACAGGCGGCACAGTCCCTGATGCAGCGCCGCGTGCTGGCGGTCGCCCTCGGTTCCGACACGCCGTTCGGCCCACCGCTCACCATGCGCCTGCTGCTCCGGGTGCCGATCCTGAGGGACATCCCTGGCCGCATGGTCGCCTTCGGCCTCTGGCCGTCCCGCATAAAGAAGGGAGATTACCCCGCC
>JADDPY010000005.1 GCA_016781635.1 Rubrobacter sp. | reverse complement strand
GACCCCGTGTTGTAGTCGAGCATGCAGATTCTAACCTCGATGGGATCCTAAAAGGGGCAGACCCGCATGCGATAGTTGCCTGGGTCGCTTCCGACGGACGACTTCAGGGCCCGGAAGGAACAAGGGACGCAGGTGCCAGGTTGCTGTGGCGACCCTACGCTGCGAAAGTAGACTGGCGGCTTCGGGGGCAATCCGTACCGTCCTACGTTCTGTGGAGGGACGGCAACACGGCCTATCTCTGCTCCGAGCCGGATAACGATCATCTGCTAACCGCAACGAGGCTTCTCGAAGACCCGCTAATCTCCCATGATGTCGGGGAGATACTCGCTCGCCTACTGGGCGTGGAGAACGGGGGAGACTTCGCGTACGTGGCTCAATGTCACCCCGGTCGTAGGCACGCCCTCTTGCGCAGAATGCTCGGGGAAGATCCCACGCCACACATCGAGAAGGCTCGTGAGAAACTGGAATTGGAGACGGATCTCGATGATCCGGTCTTTCTAGGAGAGGGAGACCCGATACCGGAAGAGGTTCCGGACAACTCCCCGGATACGTCGCCAACCGGCAAGGATGACCCACCAGACGTGGAGCAAGACCCGAAAGACGATGGGGGAGAAAAGGGCGGAGTCGAAGTGCATCAACAGCCTCCGCATGAGCCAGGCAAACCAAGAGAGCCGATCAAGAAGAAGGTCGGCGTGTCGCTCATACTCAGCGTATCCCACAAGCAACGCTCCGTTGCCGCTCCCGGATTGTGTCAGAGGGTCGCCTTCTGGTTCGAGGAGTCGGAGGGGCAGGGAAGATTCCCCAGGATGATAGATTACTTTACCGGGACGCAGGCTCCCGGGTGCGACATTCTCAGCTTCGCTTCGGAAGAGGCGTGTGAACAATACAGGGCAACAGGGGACGAGCGCTTTGTCGAGCGTTTCATAGAGGTGAAAGGGCGGAGCGCTTCTAGGGGGAAGGTGCTCCTCCATGGGAACGAACTCGAATCAGCCCGAAAGCGCCGCGAAAAGTTCTACGTCTACCGCGTCTTCGAGGCTGGGGACGGTACCTTCGAGGTGGCCGTACTCTCGGATCCTCTCTGCGGCCCGACAAGGGTGGCGCACGAGGTCGACGTTTTCAAGGACTCTCGAACCGACACCTACAGCGTCCTGCTGCAAGGGCAAGGGTAGATACCTCGCCTCCATCGAACGCTGCGCCAGCGCCCGGTTTACTGCAACCGTACTGCAACCGGGCCGGCCGTAACGTACCCCGATGACGGCCCGACGACGACGGGGCACACGCCTTTCGCTTGGATAAGCGGATACGATGGCCCCATCGAACCCGATGAACCGGACGAAAGGCGGCGAAGGCATAACTTACAAGGAGGAGGTCGCTGGTTCGAACCCAGCATCGCCCACTCGAAATAGGTAGCCTTTTGCAGGTAAAACGATAAAACCATGGGCTGGTCGGGCAGGAGGCCGAGCCTTCGGTACATCACCAGTACATCACCGTGGGCTTGAAGGATTCGGCAAGGAGTAGGTAGAGCTTGACCGAAGCGAGACAGATCAAGATAGCCGTCATCGGTGCGGCTGGACCACAGTACGCGTCACCAGAGGTGCGGGTGGAGTACTTCCCGTGGAACAGGCTCAAGAAACTGGCGAATCTGGCTGACTACGACATCGTAATACTGGACTTACTGTCTATGACAGGTCAGGGGTTACAGGACGTTGAGACGCTCGAGAGCGTCCTAAATGAACGATCTGTGTTGGAGGTGCTAGTCAACAGGAACCAGGGTGGACCTAATGGCGAAATCTACGTACTTTGCGATCCACGGTTTAGCCTCTTTGAAGAGATCAATCTCTTGCCTGTGCCGCCCTCCCCGCCTTATGCGGGCGCGGGGGTGTCTAGGGCTGCGGAGGCGTCCACTAGACAACGTGAGATCCCGTTTCTGTATTGGACCAACATGGAGTTTAAGTGGGACGACAGGCCGGGAGATACCATCGAGCGCACATGGGAAGCATCTGCGGGTCAGTTCAAGCCGTACGCCGACAAACTTGGACGTTGGCAATACAGCCTGAAAGCATGTCGCCTAAACTCTCACGTGCTGGATGAGTTCCTACCTACGGACGCCTTACGCGATCTTGACTACACGTTGAGGGCTCACGTAGAGGACATATGCAGTAGCAGGTACAGCACGTCCATTGTCTTTTCGGTCAGGATCGTAGCAGAGAGCCGTCCCAGTCATCGTAGGGCCGGGATCAGCACAGCGGAGCAGACGATGCCGCTCACGGGACCGATCTACTTTCTGCCCGAGAGCCAACTTACCGAGGAAGAGACAATAGAGTTCGTGCTGCGCGACCTCTACGGCGTTGACGTTTCCGCCCCGGAGCCCGAGTGGGTAGCTCAGTTTGTTGCGCCAGGTCAGGAAGAAGTGGATCGCGAGATCGCTGAACTGGAAACCCGCATAGGGGAATTGCACAAAGATCGCGCTCGCAAAGTCGAGGAGCGGTCGGAGGTGAGGAAACCACTAGAGCTCCTATACGAGACAGGACCGCCGCTGGAAGAGGCGACGCGATCCGTGATGGAGTTGCTGGGAGCCGAGGTTGAGTGGCCAGGAGAGGACCGTAAAAACAAAGAAGATGGTTGGGTAACCGTCCGGGTTGGGGACCATACCTTCAAGGGAGTGCTAGAGGTCAAGGGAGTGAAGACCAAGCACTTCGGTACGGACGGGCTGCGACAGCTAACCACTTGGATACACCGAGGCATTAGCTCCCGCAGGGAAAGGTACACCGGAATATTC
>JADDPY010000474.1 GCA_016781635.1 Rubrobacter sp. | reverse complement strand
CCCGCCGAGACGACCACGACGCGAACCCTACCGGGCCTCGTTCGCCTCTCCGCGCTAGTCGAAAAGCCATGCGTAACCCTCTCTTCGACGCCTAGCGCCTTCCTCTCCCCGTATCGGGGGGGGGTGGGGGGTGTTTTTCTGTCGTTTAGTTTGTTCTTTATAGGGTGCGGCCCCGACCGGCCGCCTCCCGTGTCCGGTGGTGGAGTTCCGGGAGAACCCGGCCACGAGCACCAACCGGTAGCACCAGCTCGAGAACCGGCCCCGTGCGCTCCGTCGCCGCTCGACAAACTCGATCAATCCGGCGTCTCTGAGGGCGCTGAGGTGGCGCTGTACGCTCCTGACGGAGATTCCGAGGGTGGCGGCCAAGGTGTCCATCCGAGGCCAGCACAGGCCCGTCTTGTTCGCCGCATAATCGGACAGAGCGCAGTACACGGGGATCAGGTACGCCGGAGCTCCGGCCCGCCGGAACACGATCATCTTGGGAATTCGGGTAAACTTCGGCATAGGTCCCCTTTCGGGCCTTATCGGTTTGAGCGGCGGTAGGGATTGCGGCCCTATGACCCGTCGCTCTTTTCTCTTTTCTAGTCAGGGATTCTATGGTTAGGACCGCCGCCCCGCTCGACTACCCCCCACGATCACCCCCACGAGGCCCACGAGGCGGCCCCCCGCTCCGGCGCTCCGAGGCCGGTCCATCGGTAGAGGTAGTGAGGTCAGTGATGCGTGGATCTATGCCTAGCTCTTCCCTTGCGGCTTTTAGGAACAAAGACATGGTCATCTCCAAAGCTTCCATAGAGTCTTGAAAATTAGTGTTCTCATCGAGATTCTCGCCGTTGTTTCTCAGTCGTATTCCTGTCTCGACCGTCTCCTCATGTTGCCTGTAGAGGTTCGAAGCGGCCTCTTTTACCTTCTCCGATCCAGCTACAAGCTGTGTCTCTGATATGGATTCGGAAACCTTCAATATGTTGTTGTTCAGAAGTTCTCTCTCCATCGCAATGGTCGATGTACCGCTGCGAGACGGGCATAGGCGAGCTTGCGCTCATCACGTAGGCGGTTTTCTCCAGCAGTCTGTAGCTCCAGATCCTTTAGCTCTCGATCGTGCTTCATTCGGGCATCATCTCGCCGGCCAGAGTGCCGAAGGCCAGCGAACACGCCGATCAAAGCGACAAGGGCGCCGATGATCGGTGATGCCGCCCTGATGACTTCAGCCACCGCTGCTAGATTGGTGGTGCTCGCCGCTTGCGCTACCACCCGCGTAGCCACACCCGGACGCGACCGAAGACGCCCGGCTTAGGGCTCTGTGCGACCGGCTCCGGGCTCGATTTCGGCTCTTCGCTCTCCCGATCCTCCGTGACGGTCTCCGCCGGAGTGGGAAGGGCGGCGCGTAGCTCCCGATTCTCCCTCTCCAGGGCCTCCAGGCGCTCGCCTTGATCGCGCAGGATCCGGTTTTGCTCCTCTACCGCCTCCCGGAGCCCTCGCAGCTCCGCTACCAGATCCGCTAGGGCCGCCATATCGCCCGCTCCCGGCCTTGCGGGCACGGGCGGGACCTCCGACCCGTCGGGCGCTACCTCGCCCCGTAGCGCGGCCTCTACGCCCGTTGCTCGCCCGTCCCGCACGAGGGCGCGGGCGCGCTCCAGCTCTTCTACGGCCGCCTCCGGCCACACCCGGCCCCGATCGTCGCGGGGAAGATCCCCCCGGACGCGCTCGAAGGCTGCCGCCAGCTGGCGGAGGCGCTGCTGGCTCACCCCCAACCTCTCCCCGACATCGGCGGGGCTGTAGACCCTCCGAGGTTCCCGATCCTCTCCCATGAACGCGGAGCATACGCACCCGCTAGGGCTAGCGGCAACCGTCCTACCGCTAGTAGCGGTTTGCGGTAGTTCCGCTATAGCGACACTATCGGGTTTCCGATAACTCGCAGTTATCGGAAACCCTTACAAGCATGTTTCGGCGTTGCAGCCTCCCCCATCAGAGGGAGGCTGCATGGGGTGGTTTCCTTCTAGCCTCAAAAGCGTTGCAATCTAGTCCCCGAAGATGCGGATCCACCACGGCCGCCGCGCCGTCTCGGGCTCCTGTGCGCCCCTCTCAGGCCCCACGCGCTCCGCCCGGTCCTCAAAACCCCTCCGGCGTCCTCGCGGCTCGTCTCCGGATCGTCTCGCGCCTCCTGCGGGGCCTCTATGGCATGGATCCGCTCCAGGGCCGCGGCGAGCTGGCGGGAAGACACACCCGCTACCCCACGATAAGGGGGCACCGACGTGTACGAGGAATTCCTGTAGAGTCGAGTCTTCCCAACACAGAAAGGCGATTCTTGGTCGGGGAACGGAAGGAAGAGAAACAGGCACGCGTCTCTGCTTGGCGGTTCGTGCTGGGGGTGTGGGTGGCGAGTCGGCTCTTCTACCTGGTGGCCGGAACCGTTTTCGCCGGAACGATACCTTTCGCCAGGGAGTACGTCCATTACGGACGGCACGTCTTCGGACCCCCTTACGGGAGAAACGTGTGGGGGACTTTCGACGGGAACTGGTACGCGACCGTCGCCCGGCTCGGCTACCCCGAAGACAACCCCCCGTTGTCGACGGCCTTCTTCCCGCTCTACCCGATGCTGATGCGAGCGGCCGCCGAGACGTTCGGCGGGCCCGTCGGCGACCGGACGGTTCAAGCTTGGGGG
>JADDPY010000494.1 GCA_016781635.1 Rubrobacter sp. | reverse complement strand
TATCCTGCCATTTGGACCATTCACAAAAGGGCTCATGATGCTTAAACGATTGACCCATTTTCAATGGACACCGCAACGGGCGCAGAAGTGGGAGGCGACCCGCGCTAGAGGCAAGCAGTATTTCGTGTTTTGGCGCGGTGTTGTCTTCTATGGTGGCTCCATGTTTATCCTTATGCTCGTGTGGAAATATATGTGGTGGTCCTTAACACGGAGCAGTTCACTACCAGTCGTTACCATCTATGTGCTGATCAGTGCCATCGTATGGCCCCTTGTTGGTTGGTGGTGGGCGGCAACCATGTGGAGATTTATTGAGCAATCCTACCAACAGTACATACAACGAGGCAACCCATACCTGGAGGAAGACGCCGAGCAATAGCAGAAAAATATAGCACGAAAATCAAACTGCATATCGGCGTCCCGCCGAACAATGCGCTCCACCTGACGCCTTAGAACGTGGCGAAAATTAGTGAGTACAATCACCTATTTCGCGTAGCAGAGCGCGGTGCTGTCGGCGGGGGCGCAGGTGAGCGCGGACGTTCGGCCCGCCGCACGGATGGTTGTACCATTGTCGCCGCCTGGTGTACTATGCGCGTATGCGTGTCTTGATTCTCACTGGCCCACCAGCGGCGGGAAAAAATACGATTGCGGCTGCGTTTGCCCAACGACGGTCACAGTGTGCGGTGATTGATGTTGATCTCGTGCGGTGGATGGTGGTGCAGCCACATAAAGCTCCGTGGGAGGGGCACGACGGACGCCAGCAACAGCGCCTGGGGGTGCAGAATACCTGTATGCTCGCGACGAATTTCGTGCAAGCAGGCTTCGATGTCGTCATTGTGGATGTCGTCTCGCAGGAAACTGCGACGATGTATCGGCAGGAACTGATGCAGTACCGCGCCAAACTGGTGCTGCTCCTCCCGACATTGACTGAAATTGAGCAACGCAATCGCGTGCGTGGCCCACGATTGAAGGCTGAGGAGGTAGCGTACCTCTATGCGCAACAGTCGCAGCTCGTGGGCTTCGACGAGCAGCTAGACAACACGCACGTAAGCGCAGACGTGGTCGCTGAGTACTTAATACACTTGACGGAAGAGCACTGGTAAGCCGACGAGTGGAAGTAGCGGCGAAGCCGAACAAGGCGCTGGAGCTGACCGCTGTCGCGTGGGGGAACGCGGGCAATTTTCATGCTCCGTGTGCTATCCTTGCGCGTGCCATCATCGGTGGCGGCAGCTCAGCTCAAGCGTTCGCCGTTCATACTCCATCTCATAGGGATACTTGCTTTTTGCGCGAAAACCCTCAATACTCTATGTATGAAAAGTTCGCATTCCATCTCATCGCACGGCGGTACGTCGTACCCAAACCTTATTCATGACATGGTCAACACGCTCAAAGGCTGCCCGGGTGTTTTGGCAGTAGCGGTCGGTGGCTCCTATGCCACGGGACAGCAACGGCCCGATTCCGACATTGACATCGGCGTGTATTACCGGTACTCCCTCAGCGTTGCGGGATTGCAGCAAGCGATTGCCGCTGATTTCGGCTTAGCGGATGTCCCGCTCACGGATATTGGAGGATGGGGCAATTGGGTCAATGGTGGTGGCTGGTTAACCATCGAAAATCAGCGAGTTGACATCCTATATCGCGACGTTGATCGTCTCGCAGCCGTGATAGCACAGGCTACCAACGGCCATGTAGAGTTGGACTTTATCCAACAACCGGCCTTTGGATTTTTCAATTTCATGTATTGTAGCGAACTCGCGATTGCTGATCCGCTCTATGATCCAAGGGGTATCATCGGCACACTCAAACAGAGGGTGAGCATCTATCCGTCCGCGTTAAGGGAAAAGCTCATCCAGCTCTTCCTGTGGGATGCCCAGTTTAGCTGTGATGTCGGCGGGAAGTCTGCGCGGCGTGAGGAACATTTGGTATCCGCTTCCTGCAAGGCGCGGGCCGTCTTCTCGCTCATTCAGGTGCTCTACGCCATTAATTCACGGTGGTATTTGTCGGAAAAGCGGGCGCTCGCTGAACTTACAGGAATGGCGCTGATTCCACAACAATTTGTTGATCAGGCCAAGCACGTTCTTTCGGCATCTCCAACAGTGGACTCGTTTGAGCTGCTTTCACGCCTCATCGCTGATGTGCGGGAGCAATCGAACACGTCGCTGTCGGGGTCGTCCTGAGGGCGAACAAATCGCTGCAAGCGACGCCGCTACGCGGCCTACAACGTCGGCAATTTTCGTAGTTTCGTGCAGCTCCTTGCATTCTGTGGTGTTAGCAGTGGACGGCGCGCTTGAGCTCAACCGTTCGGCGGCAGCTTATCCGTAGCCCAACATCACTAGCTGCTATAATCCTTGGGTGTCGCGTTGGTAAACGTTTGAGTTAAGTGAGGGCGTGATGTTCGATGTCGTGCTTGTGACCGGAGCAGCAGGTACTGGAAAGACGACAACAGCACAAGCCTGGGCAGCTTCTCGTCATGGAGTGGCTGCTCACCTTTCGCATGATGCCGTATCCCTGTTTACCAAATCTGGGCTTGTGAGCCCAGGCGAGCCGACGACCGAAGCAGTACGACAATGGCGGGTTGCACTTGATATTTGTGTTGCAGCAGCCACAATTTATAGCGAGAATCAGATACAATGCGCTATTGATACATTTCTCGTGCCTGCTAACCTCCAACTATGGCGTGGACTTGGACACCTGCAGGTTGGTCTTGTTGTGTTGCATCCATCGCTTGAAACAGCTCTTGCTCGCAATCAAACCCGGCGAGAACAAGTAGGTTGGGAGGTACCTGAATGGCACATACGTGGCAACCACGCTGCAATGCGTGCGTGGCAGCAAGATGGCCGCCCACTTATTCTCGACACTACACACCTATCTGTGCCAGAAGTTGTAGAAGCAATCAACGCTTGGGAGCGCGACAGCACAGGTACGTCACTCTGGTAAATCCGCACGAG
>JADDPY010000113.1 GCA_016781635.1 Rubrobacter sp. | reverse complement strand
ACGGCAGAACCCGTGGATCCTGCTAATAACGTCGCCATCGCCGCTGAAAGCGAGCAGGGCGAAGAGCCACCGACTTCCCTGTCTAGAGTCTCGGAAGAAGCCGTTGGAGACATCGCGCCTCCTCCCGCCACGGCGCCTCTTCCCGCCCCGCCTCCGGAGACAGCAACCGCTCCGGCGAAGGCTACTGAGGTCACGGAATCCGTAGAGGTCGTCACCGATCAGAAACGGGAGTTAGAAAAAGTGGATAGCGATCCTGCAGCCTCCCACGAGAACGAACCGGTCGATCGATTCGTGGTCCCCCTGTTCGCGCTCGGGGGTAGCACGCTGCTAATCGCCGGCGGTCTGCTAGTCCGCAAGCTTGTGGGATAAGATCTCATCCTGGGCGATGAACCCCCGGGGTACGGAGGCCAGGTAGAGTATCCTCGACTTCGTAGAACGGGCGCCAGATAGGAGGAAGCGTCCATTCTCCGAAACAGAGGATGACAGAAGAAATATGGCAAGAGCTGGCTGTACCGGTACGGGAAAACACCAGTCGAGGAGTGGCGGTATGCTTGCTTCTCGCGAGGGACGGCCCCCTCGAGTTGCTACCGGGGGTTGCGCTGCCGGTAAATGGGTTGCCGGTTCATTCGATCGCGCGGTGACGGGGAGGGCGAGCTCAGGCTTCAGGGCTCCAGACGGATGATGCCGCGCTTCAGGGCGACGGTCACGGCGGCGGTTCGATCGGTGACGCCGAGCTTCTCGAAGACATGGAGCATATGGGTCTTCACGGTCGTCTCGCTGATCCAGAGCTCCTTCCCTATCTGCTTGTTGCTCGTCCCACGGGCGACAAGCTCCAGAACCTCGATCTCGCGGTTGCTCAGGGCTTTGTCCGCGGAGCCACGCAACCTCCCCATGAGGCGGGCGGCGATCGCCGGCGCGAGGGGCGACTTGCCCTGGGAGACGGCGCGGATGGCCGCGTAGAGGTCCTCGCGCGGGGCGTCCTTGAGAAGATAACCGGACGCGCCCTTCTCTATGGCCCGCAGGATGTCCGCGTCGCTTTCGTAGGTAGTCAAGACCAGTACCTGTGTCTCCGAATGTTCGGTCTTGATCCGGTCTATCGCCGCGACCCCGTCCATCTCGGGCATCCGCAGGTCCATGAGGACTACGTCCGGCCTCAGCTTCCCCACGAGCGCCACGCCCTCGGAGCCGTCCTGGGCCTCGCCGGCGACTTCGAAGTCGGGCTGGGAGGAGAGCATACCCTGCAACCCGGAACGCACCACCGGATGATCGTCCACTATCAGCAACCGTATGATGCGCCCTTCGTCCTTGCGCTCCGTCATCGGACCTCCTCCGCGATCTCCCGTTCTCCTGTTGGCAACTCGACCGTGAGCGAGGTTCCGCCGCCGGGGGAGCTGTCGACCGAGAACCTCCCGCCGAGGGTCTCCACCCGCTCGCGCATGGACCTCAGGCCGAATCCGCCGGAGTCCTGGGCGCCGACCGCGTTCTTTGGGGCGCAGGTATCGAAGCCTGCCCCGTCGTCGAGGACGTCGAGGACGACGAGATCATCCATGTAGGAGAGGGTGAGCGCCGCCCCTTGCGCCCCGGCGTGCTTGTGTACGTTGCCCAAGGCCTCCTGCGCGACGCGTAGAAGCGCTACCTCGGCCTCGGGGGGGAGACCGCGCGGCGTACCCGTGACGTTCGCCCTGATGCTCACACCGGTCTGCTCGGCCCATCTTTCGGACAAGCTCTCCAGGGCCTCGGCGAGCGAGCGGCGGTCGAGACCCTCCGGGCGCAGGGCCCACACCAAACGGCGCGCCTCGGACAAGCTATCGCGCGCCACCTGTCGCGCTCCTTCGAGGTGCCGGCGGGCGGTTTCGGAGGCCGGTGGCTCCGTCTCCTCCACGGCCTCGAGGTTCATCACGATGCTCGTGAACCCTTGAGCCAGCGTGTCGTGGATCTCATGCGCCAGCCGTTGGCGCTCCCGCAGTACGCCCGCCTGCCGACCCGCCCTCAAGGCCTCCTCGACCAGCCTGAGGTTCTCGAGCGCGAGCGCCGCCTGCGCCCCGATGGTCTGGTAGGCGCGCACGGCTCCCTTGGAGAAGCACCGCCCCCTCCGAGAGGCGACCACGAGCAGCCCGATCTCCGCGCCCCGGGAGGCGACCAATGGTACGAGAAGGGTCGACCTAACCCCCTCCCGCTCCCACGCCTCCCGTTCCTGGTCGGGCAGCTCCCGCGTTCTAAGCACCACCGGCGAGCCTCGCCTGAGCGCGTCGGGGATACGTTCCGTGTCCAGGCGCATCCCGGATGGCCAGACCCGCGAACCACGAGGCGTCCAGGACTCGACCCGTACAAACCCGGCGGAACCCTCGCTACCCTCCGTTCGGTCCTCCAGCCGCCAGAAAGCTACCCCCTGGTCTTCCGGACCGGCGAGGTGCTCTCCGATGGCGGCGACGATGTCGTGCGCGCTGTCGGCCTCGCCGATGTCCCGGCTGGCTCTGTACAGGGCTTCCCGCCCCGCGAGGGCTCTGCGCGCCCACGTCGCGCCCAACAATCCTCCGCCGGCCGCCAGGATCAGGTACAACGCCGCCTCGGTGAGGCGAAGCGGTCCGTAGTACAGCCCGATCGCCTGTAGCACGGCCACCGAGACAAGTCCGACCATCACCCCGTGGCGTCTCGGGGCGATCCCGACCCGGCGCGCCACAAGAGAAGCCGCCACGATCGTCAGCAGCAGGTGCATGGAGGGCAGAACAAAAGAAAACATCGCCTGGGTGTACGCCGGCGGAACCTCCTCCGGTACACCCAGCTCGAGAAAATAAGGCACCAGCACGTACGAATAGAGCAACGCTCGCATCAACATCAGGCCGAGGATCGCGACCCCCGTGCCAGCGGGGACGATCCAACGCCACCTCAACCCGCCGAGCGCTTCCGTAACTGCACCGAACGGGGCCCGTGCCGCGCGAGCCTCGGACAGAGCGGGTAGGTGGGGGGTAAAACGTGTTTTGATCCGCCCGGCACCCTTCCTCAGAACGCCCACTATGGTGTGCCCCGCCCGCAGAATAGAGGTTTATCGTCGATCATCGGTCCCCTCCGAGCCGGCCGGGTAGCGGTCGCTGGCCGGTGTGCCTGACAGGTTTAAAAGGATGATCACAGAGTCCGGAAGCCACGACAACCCCGTTAGGCCAAGGATCGTACTTTTGGGGTGGGAGGACGTCTTATCGGTCGATGGTAGGCGGAGATCGGCTTCACTCCTTGCGATACGGTTTGCCGAGAGCGGAGGGGGCGATGGCCCGGCCGCCGAAACCGGCGAGGACTACTATTGTGAGGATGTAGGGGAACATCTGGACGAACTCCAGGGGGATCACATCCTGGGCGACGCGGAAAGTGACGGCCTGGGCGAGGCCGAAGAGCAGGGCCGCCACCGCGGCGCCGATCGGGTTCCAACGACCGAAGATGAGGGCGGCCAGAGCTATGAAACCGCGGCCGTTCGTCATCCCCTCCGTAAAAGCCGAGAGCAGGCTCATCGAGAGATAAACCCCGCCGAGGGCCGCGAGCATGCCCGAGAGTGCGACCCCATAGTAGCGCATGCGCGTTACGCTGACCCCCGCCGTGTCCACCGCCTCGGGGACCTCGCCGGAGGCCCGAAGGCGGAGGCCGAACGGCGTCCGGAAGACCACAAAGAAGGTCAGGGGGACGAGAAAGTACATCAGGTAGACGAGCAGGCTCTGCTCGAAGAGCGCCGGACCGATGACCGGGATGTCCGCGAGCCCGGGTATCCTTACAAGCTCGAAGCTTGCTACGCGAGGCGTAGTGCCTCCGGAGCCGAAGAACACGACCATCAGAAAGCCTGTGCCTCCCAGGGCGAGCAAGTTTATAGCAGTGCCGGAGATGATCTGGTCGGCCTCGAAGGTTATACACATAACAGCGTGGATCAGCGCGAAGAGCAGCCCCGCACCGAGCGCCGTGGCGAGTCCCACGAGCGCGTTTCCGGAGTAGAAGGCCCCCACAGCACCTGCGAAAGCGGAGATGAGCATCAGGCCCTCGAGCCCTATGTTCACTACCCCGCTCCGCTCGCTGAACATGCCGCCTAAAGCAGCGAAGATCAGGGGCGTCGCGTTCCGGAGCGTGGAGGCGAGGATGGCGCCCAGCGCCGTAAGGGTCTCTTCCATCCTTACTGCCCTAGGCCCTTCTCCGGGCGTGTCCCGGAGGCCAGGATGCGGGCGCGCTTGCCGAAGATAAGCTCGACCAGCCTGGTGGCCGTGACGAGCAGCAGGATCACGGCGAGCAGGACTACGGTGAGGCTGAGCGGCACGTCGGTTTGGAACTGCATCTCCTGCGCCCCCGAGAAGAGCCCCCCGAAGACCAGCGCGCCGAGCACCACCCCGAACGGGTGGTTGCGTCCGAGAAGCGCCACCCCGATCCCGTTGAACCCCACGTTAGCGACGAACGGGACGGCCATCTTGCCGTACACCCCCATCACTTCAACGCCGCCTCCCAGGCCCGCGAAAGCCCCGCCGATGGCGAGCGCGAGCACGGTATTTCGCCCGATGGGGATGCCAGCGTAATTCGCCGCCCCCGGCGAAAGTCCGACGGCCCGGATCTGGAACCCCCGCTTCGTACGCCACAAGATCAGGTACGCGACGACCGCGGCCAGAATCGCCACAAAGATCCCGAGGTTCGCACGCCCGAGCCCGAAGCCGAGGACGGGGATGCGGGCCGCCGCGGCGACATTCTCGGTGCCAGGGACGAGACCCGAGCCGCGCAACGGGTTCAGCGCCAGGTAGACCGTCAGGTTTATGGCGATAAAGTTCAGCATGATGGTGGTGATGACCTCGTGTGCCCCGAAGTACGCTTTCAAAGCCCCCGGAATGGCCCCCCACAAGAAGCCCGTGATGATGCAAGCTACAAGGGTTATAGGCAACGCAATAGGTCCCAGAAATCCCAGAGAAACCCCGAGCCAGGCAGCCGTGATGGCTCCTATGTAGAACTGCCCTTCCCCGCCGATGTTGAAGAGACCGGCCCGGAACGCCACCGCCACCGCAAGCCCCGTGAAGATAAGGGGAGTGGCGTTGACGAGAGTACGCCCTATGGCGGCGGGGCTACCGAACGCGCCGGTGATGAGAGCCGAGTAGGCCGCTATCGGGTTGCGACCGGTGGCGAGGATGATCGCGGCCCCGATCGCGAAGGAGATGAGGATCGCGAGCACCGGGAAGAGCAGCGCTCCAACGGCCTCCGACAGCACCCTCCTGAAGACCGAGCCGCCGCGCCCGGTCGACGACCTTGTCAACGTTCCCCTACCCCGCTCCCCCGCCCGGCCATGAGGAGACCGAGCTCCTCGTCGGTGGCATCCGGCCCGACCTCGCCGACGATTCTACCGTCGTACATCACCACGATCCTGTCGGAGAGGGAGCGGACCTCCTCGAGCTCCAGCGAGATGAGCAGGATCGCCTTACCCTCCTCCCGCTGCTCCAGCAGTTGGCGGTGAATAAACTCGATGGCGCCGACGTCCACGCCGCGGGTGGGTTGGGCGGCAATTATCGCCTTGGGGTTACCCGAGAGCTCGCGGGCGAGGATGGCCTTCTGCTGGTTGCCCCCGGAGAGCGCCCCCGCGCGTGCGTCCGGTTCGCTCGGCCTGACGTCGTAGGCCTTCAAGTTTTGGGCGGCGCGGCGGCGCATGACCTTCGGGAAGATCCGGCCGAACCTGCCGGAGAACGGCGGCTCGTCGTAGGTCTTGAGGGCGTTGTTCTCCCAGAGGGAGAAGTCCTGGACGAGCCCCTTGTGGGAGCGGTCCTCGGGGACGTAGGCGAGCCCCCGCTCCTGGCGCTCGTCGGCCCCAAGGCCCGTTACGTCCTCGCCGTCCAGGTACACCCGCCCCTTATGCACGAGCCGCGTACCCGCCAGAGCCTCAGCAAGCTCGACCTGACCGTTCCCGTCGACGCCGGCGACGCCCAGGATCTCACCCGCCCGCACCTCGATGTCCACCCCGTGGACGGCCGTGGCGCCCGTGCTGGAGAGTACGACGAGCCCCTGCGCGACGAGTCGCGGCGTCCCGACCTCGTTCTCCCCCTTCTCGACGCGCAGCAGTACCTCGCGGCCGACCATCAGGCGGGCGAGAGAGCCCTCCTCCGTCTCCGAGGTCTTCACCGTGTCAACGACCCTGCCGTCCCGAATAATGGTGATGTTGTCGGAGACGCCGAGCAGCTCGCCAAGCTTGTGGGTAATGAGGATGATCGAGAGCCCGTCCGCGACGAGTTCCTGAAGCGTCCTATACAGGTCCTCGGTCTCCTGCGGCGTCAAAACGGCTGTCGGCTCGTCCAGAATCAGTATGCGGGCGTCGCGGTAAAGGGCTTTCAAGATCTCGACTCTCTGCTGTACCCCGACCGAGAGATCCGCGACACGCGCTCGTGGGTCCACCTTGAGGCCGTAGCGCTCGGAGAGCACCTCCGTCTCCCTCATGGCCCGATTGAGGTCGAGAGCCCCGCCTTTGCGGGGCTCCGCGCCAAGCACGATATTCTCGGCGACGGTGAGCGGCGGTATAAGGGTAAAGTGCTGGTGTACCATCCCGATGCCGCGCCGTACGGCGTCCTTCGGGTCCCGAATCTGCACCTCCTCACCGTCCACGTAGATCGTCCCGGAGTCCGGCTTATACAGACCGTACAGGATCTTCATGAGGGTGGATTTCCCCGCCCCGTTCTCGCCGAGGAGGCCCAGAATCTCGCCCCGGTGCAGGACGAGGGAGACGTCGTCGTTGGCCGTGACCGGTCCGAAGGTCTTCGTCACGCCCGTCATCTCGAGGACCTTCGGGGCCTTAGCCCCAGGACCGTTGTCCCTCGCCCGTGCCTCGACCATTCAGAGTAGCTTCCTTTTACCCTTTTAAGGGGCCTCGGGGATCTCTACCTCGCCGTTGATAATCCCCTGACGGACCTCATCAATCCGGTCCTTGACCTGCTGGGGGACCTGATCGTCGAACCTGCCGAACGGGGCGAGGGCGATGCCTTTCTCCTCCAGGCCAAACTCGACCACCTGCCCGCCGGGGAACTCGCCGTTCTGGGCCTGCTCGATCGTCTGGAAGACCGCGTTATCCACCCGCTTGATGGCGCTCGTTAGGATCGGGGCGCTCGGGACGAGCCTGGCCTGGTCGGAATCGACCCCTATAGCGAAGATGTTACGGTCGCCGGCCGCCTCGAAGAGGCCCGCGCCCGAAGCACCCGCGCCGTGGAAGATTATGTCCGCCCCCTGGTCTATCTGCTGCAAGGCGATCTCGCGCCCTCGCGCCGGGTCGTTGAACGCGTCTGGCGTGCTACCGACGTACTGGGCGATAACCTCGCAGTCCGGGCACACCGCCTCGACCCCGGCCTCGTAACCGGCCTGAAACTTCTGGACCGGAGGCGCCCCCTCCTGACCGCCGAGGAAACCGACCACTTTCTCGTCGGAGGAGGTGTACTCCGTGTCTTCTTGCGTCATGAGACCCGCGACGACACCAGCAAGGTAACCCCCCTCACCCTCCCGGAAGGTCAGGCTCGCCACGTTGTCGGCCTCGACCACGGAGTCCACGATCGCGAAGTTCGTGTCCGGATACTGCGGCGCCACCGAGTTCACGGCGTCGGTCATAAGGAACCCGACGGCGAAGACGGGCGAGAAGCCGTTGTCCGCGAGTTGCGTGAGGTTGTTCTCGTAGTCCGTCGGCGACTGCGATTCGAGAACCCTCGTCTCCACGCCCAACTCGCTGCCACCCCGCTCGAGCCCGGCGTTGGCCGAGTCGTTGAAGCTCTGGTCCCCAAGGCCGCCCACGTCCGTGACAATGGCCGCGCGCACGGAATTGCCGCCGTTCCCACCCTCGTCACCACCGCTACCACCGCCGCCGCAACCGGCCGCAATGAGGGTCGCGATCAACACCAAAGGAACGAGAAGTTTGGGGTTCCGCATACGACAAGCTCCCTTCGGTAAGCACCTGAACCGCCCATATTATAAGGACCGCTCGCACACAACGATACGTTATCGCTCTTGGAGACGCTGGAAGAGCTATGGAAGCCGCCACCAGAGTTCGAGGACTCTTTACTGAAAGAGTTTTTTGAGGTTCTCTTCGAGGTAGTCGGCAGTTACGGGGCCTTCGGGGTCGTAGGCGACCGCCTCCTTGCACAGGTGGTAGAGGGCGAGGGTTCGGGTCGGCGAGAGGCGGCGGTTGCCGGCCTGATCCAGGACGACCCGCATCAACTCCAACGCGACCTCCGCATCGCTCTTGGTGCGCCGCTCCAAAGTCTCGTTTCCCCTAGAAGTACCCCACAACGCCCTCCCGGGGAGTATACAGGCGACGGACGGAGGCTCATGCGGCTTATGGTAAACTCGTAAAACTTTGGGGGTTGAATTTAGACTTTTGCGTTTTCCATCTCTTACAGCTTGGGGCCGTGGCTAGGGTCGAGCACATCTACACGCGGTGCCCGGTGTGCCGGCATGTGTTTCAGGCGTCGCGCGTCGCTACCTACGCGACGGTGGGACGCGAGCCGGATCTCTGCCCCAAGTTCCCCGGCCGACTGTCCGACGGCTCGCGCATCATCCAGAGCGAGGTGACGATGTGCCCGGTCTGCTCGTTCGCGGCGCGCGAGGACTTCGACGAGATAGACCCGACCTCGACCGAGCTCTACGGCCTCGAGGAGCGCCTGAAGGAGGACGGCCTCCTGCGCGTCTTCCGCGCGAGCCCGCCGCCGTGGCTCGCCTTCCACGCTGCCGAGATCTGCGGCCAGGAGCGCGCCCTCCCGACCCGCGAGCTCGGCGACCTGTGCCTGCGCGCCTCCTGGGTCTGCCGCAAGGAGGGGGAACGCCCCTTCGAGAGCACCTTCCAACTCCGGACCGTCCGCTACTTTATCCGGGCGCTGAAGGAAGAGACGCTCGCCGGGCGCGAGCTCGCGATCACCACCTACCTCGTCGGGGAGCTCAACCGCCGCCTCGGCAACCACCGGGAGGCGCTCAACTGGTACGTCAACGCCGGCCGCATCGTGGAGGGCGACTCGACCCTCGCCTGGCTCGACCGCCTTATAAAAGACCAGACGAAGCTCGCCCGGGAACAGGCTGCTTAACCGCCCGGCCTCCTTGCAGAAGTTGGCGTAGGGCGGAATATCCGCGTGGCGATAAGGCGTTTCTAGAACACTATGAAGAGCAGGTTGGCGATAACCGTCAGGGTGACACTGAGTACTATGCTGATGAGGATCCAGAAAAGGCATCCGGGTCCGGAGCCGCCCCCGCCGAACACGATAATCCCCGATTCCCCGGAGCGCTCCTGGCTTGCCGTTTCCCTTGAGGCTTTTAAACTACCGTAATTTTCCATGCGTCCTTTCGCCATCGTTGTGTCGTGGGCCGCAGCATTACCCGTACCGGTGCGCAGCGAAACGAGACGCAAACCCTCCCGTGACGCTCTTGGGTAATCTCTAACCCAACCGGAGGCGTGGGTTGAGGCTATACTTCGTTCGTGAAAAGCTTGGGGACAGCTTCCTTTGGACTGGCCGAGGAGCGGATTGCTTGGGAGGGCCTCGCGTCTTCGTGCGTCGAGCCCATCAGGCGCCTCGGAGCATTCCTTATACTCGGTTTCGTGGCGTTTATCGCAATGACTACCGCCGTAGTTCTCTTTTACAATCTCTTCGGGACGCGCATAGTCGAGGGACATGGCGTCGAGGTGCCACCGGAAGCGTTCTACGCGTCGATGGCGTTCGGCCTGTTTTTGGGCCTGGGGGGCTATCTAGTCTGGATCCTGAAGAGCCTGCGCTCGTACGAATCCTTCTCCAGGGTTCTCCGCCGCGGCGGTCTGGACCCCAAGCGCCCGACCATGCATGGTCTGAAGGCCTACTCGGACGAGCAGCTTCTCGCCCTTCGCTCCCGCTACGAGAACCTCGGGGCCGGGCGCTTGAGGGCTCTCTTGGAAGGAACTTTCGGGTTCCAAGCCGACGACTCGTTCTCCCTCGGGCCGTTGAACGTGCTGCCAGGAACCTTCGAGATGGACGTCCTTCGCATGGAGTGGGAGACGAGCCTCATACTCTCCTCGAGCGGGCCAGGCCAGGACGACGAGGCCCATCCAGAGATCTCCTGGTGGACAGAGAGCCGCCACGACCTCCTCCCGCGCCGGGCCAACGAGATGCGCAAACTCCTTTTCGCCCTGCAGTACACCAGAGACTCCGTTCGTAGCCTCAAGCGGCGCTACGGGTACAGGTCCGACCACTGGCATGCTACGGTGCCGGAGGGCGAGCTCTGGGACGCCGTCCGGGACCTGGAAGAGGCCCGCCGCATTCAGGCGGTCCTCAACCGCAGGCCTCGCGTCGGGTAAACGGTAGCCGGACCGGGCAACCGTTCTTCTGGTAGCAGCAGGGTCCGGTGTCACCAAGCAGGACTGCTAGAGTAGACGTATGGAGACGAACTTTGGCGCTTCCGCGCCGTACACCGTTGGCGTCGAGGAAGAGTTCCAACTCCTAGGGCACGAGACGCTCGGCCTGGCCTCGTTTATCGATACCGTGCTTGCGGCGAGAAGCCCCGGAGATGAGCACCTCGTCACCTCCGAGCTCTCGAGCTCGTGCCTCGAGATGCGCTCGCCGGTCTACCGAACCGTTTCCGGGCTAACGGCCGAGTTGCCGGGTTTGCGACGTCGCGTGAAGGGGCTCGCCGAGAAGGGTGGGGCTCTGCTTGCGTCGGCGGGGACGCACCCGTTCAGCGCCCCCTCCGACGGGCCGGTCTCCGAGGGGGAGCACTACCGGAGGGTCGAAGAGGAGATGGGTTGGGTGGCGAGGACGCAGGCCATCTACGGGCTACACGTCCACGTAGCGGTACCCGATGAGGAGGGGGCGATCCACGCGGTCGGGGCTCTCGCTAAGCATGTGCCGCTCCTTATAGCCCTCTCGGCCAACTCCCCCTTTTGGCGCGGAAGAGACACCCGTCTAGCCTCGACGCGCATCAAGATCTTCGACCTCTTCCCGCGTTCGGGGCTCCCGCCGGCCTTCCGTACCTGGGGCGAGTTCGAGGGGCACATCGAGAGGCTTGTCGCCGCCGGAAGCATCCCGGACTACACCTGGTGCTGGTGGGACGTGCGCCCCCACCCGAGGTTCGGCACCGTGGAGGTGCGCGTCCTCGATGCCCAAACAGACCCGACTCGCACGTGCGCCCTTACGGCCCTCGTACAGTGCCTCGTGGCCCACGCGGTAGGGAACGACAATGCCCCCGAGGACCCACTCCTTACAGCCGAGAACAAGTGGCGCGCCACGCGCTACGGCCTCGACGCCACCTTCCACGACTTCGCCAGCGGATGCTCCACGAAGGCCAGGGACGCTGCGCGGAGCCTCGTCGAGGAGTTGGGGTCCGTCTCGCAGGATCTCGGCTGCGAGGAGGAACTCGCGGGGGTGATCGAGATAGCAGAGCGGGGCAACGGTGCAGGGCGGCAGAGGTCCATCCTTGCGGACGGTGGCACGATGGAGAGGGTCGTAGAAGACCTCGTGCGGGGCACCGCCTGAGGAGGACCGGAGCTCGGCACGCCGGAGTTCGCTGATAGCTATACTTGTACATTGGCATACGGGTGGATCGGGGAGGGCAAGGGGACCGACGCGGTCTTCGCGGCAAAAAGGAGGAGAGAGGCATGAGCGAGTCGACGAAGCCCGGGGGCACTTACAAGACCCTGAGCGAGCAGAAGGAGACGCTTTCTCCGGCCGAGGAGCGTTTCGAGCGAATACGGCAGACCGTGGGTTTGTTTCTGGGCCCGCTGGTCTTCCTCGTGCTGTACCTCCTGCCGTTGGGGCTACCACCGGAGCAACAAGCATTAGCGGCGGTCTTCGCGTTCGTCATCATCTACTGGCTCACGGAGCCGATCCCGATCCCGGTGACGGCCGTGCTCGCCCTGGCTTTGTGCATCATCTTCGGGGTCGCCTCCGGGGACGTTGTCTTCGGGGCCTTCGCCTCCTCGACGATCTTCTTGTTTATCGGGGCGTTCATCATCGCCCAGGCCATGAT
>JADDPY010000144.1 GCA_016781635.1 Rubrobacter sp. | reverse complement strand
TATTTCTACCCGCTCGTCGAGACCGGGAAAAGCCGAAAAAGACGCTACCCGCGCACAAGAGCGGCGTGATCGACCTTTATGCAGCGGTCCATGACGACGGTGAGGCCGTGCTCCGCGGCGTACCGGGCGGCCTCTTCGTTGTAGACGCCGAGCTGGAGCCACAGGACCTTCACCCCAGCAGCCACGGCGTCGCGTGCCACCGGCGGGGTGAGTTCACTCCGCCGGAACACGTCCACGATGTCCACCCGTTCGGGGATCTCCTCGACGGTGGCATAAGGCTCCTCGCCGAGGACCGGGCCGGTAAGGTTCGGGTTGACCGGGAAGATCCTGTAGCCCGCGTTCTGGAGGAAGCGCGCTATGGCGTGGCTCGTGCGGTACGGGTTGTCCGACATCCCTACCACCGCTATGTTGCGCGAGCCCTCCAGGAGCCCTTTGATCTCCCCTCCCGTCGGGTTTTCGTACATGACTGCTCTCCTCCTAAATGTCCAGCAACTCGAACGCGTCTATGTAAGCGCCGGTAAAGGTCGGGAACTGGGCGACACCGTCGCGAAGCTCCGTCACGGGTATGCCGATGCGGATCGCGGTTGCGGCGTGGTGGATCCACTCTCCCGCCTGCGGCGCCACCGCCCACGCCCCGACGAGCACCCCGCGCGCTCGGTCGGCGACGAGGCTCAGGGTCCCCCGCGGCTCCTGCTCGTAAGTCCACGGCTTGGCGATGGTCTCCGGCAGGTCCACGGTAACGGCGGTCACGTCCATCCCCCGAGAACGCGCCTCCTCCTCGGTGAGGCCGACGGCCGCGATCTCCGGGTCTGAGAACACGACCCTGGGCACGCCGTCATAGTTCGCTCGTCGATCCCCGCCGAGGATGTTCGCCACGGCCACTCGTCCCTGGTACTGGGCCACGTGCGTGAACAGGAGCTTGCCCGTCACGTCGCCGACCGCCCATACGCCCTCCGGCGCCCCGATTACGTGGCACCGCTCGTCCACGGAGATGCCTTTTTCATCTGGCTCGATGCCGACGGACTCGAGCCCTATACCCTCCGTCCTCGGCGTCCGTCCCGCGACGGTGACGACGACGTCCGTCGGGATCTCCTCCCCGTCGTCGAGGGTGACGACCGCGCCGTCGCCCTCCTTGCGAGCCCTCTCGACCCTTCGGCCGACGCGCACCCCGATGCCCTCCTCCTCCAGGACGCCCTTGATGATCTCGCCGACCCTCCGGTCCTCGCGGTTCACGAGGACATCGGCGTGCTGGACGAGCGTGACCTCGCAGCCGAGGCGGGAGAGCCACTGGCTCGTCTCCACCCCGTTCGGTCCGCCGCCGATGATGACGGCCCGGGCCGGCACCTCTCGCGTGGTCGTGGCCTCGCGGTTCGTCCACACCGTTACCTCGTCGAGGCCCTCTACGGGCAGGGGGTTGGAGTACGAGCCCGTCGCCAGGATCACGTGCTCTGCCTCATACTCCTCGCCGTTACCTCGACCCGGCCCGCGCCCTTGAGGCATCCCTCGCCCTTGATGACCACTGCGCCCTTCTTCTCGTAGCCCTCCACCTGGCGAGAGTCGTCGAGGTGACGGATCATCACGTCCCGGTAGTCGAAGACGGCTTGGACGTCCAGGGTGGGCGTGCTCGCCCCGGCGGCGCGGGTCGCCTCACCGCGCACCTCGGGCGGGCGGATCAGGGTCTTCGACGGGATGCACGCCCAGTAGCCGCACTCGCCCCCGATAAGCTCCCTCTCCACGACGGCGACACTCTTGCCCGCTTTCAGGAGACGCCCGGCGGCGACCTCCCCGCCCGGTCCCATCCCCAGAATTATCACGTCGAACCTTTCAGCCATTCTGATTCTCCAATCCGCGGTACAGGTAGTGTTACGGGAACGCGAGGCGGTGCTTTCCGGCCTCTAGATTTTCAATTTCACGCCGAGCGCTACCAGGGCTTCCTCTTTGCCCTTCGCCTCGATCATAACGTCTGCCTCCCGGCCGTCGAGCACCGTTGCAAGCTTCTCGAAATCCGCGGGGTCCACGAGGTACGCGTGACCGCCGGGGCGCTTCTCGGGGTCCTGGCTCGAAAGGTGGAACTTTGGCCTCCCGTGACCCTCCCAGGTTGGAAGTGCCAGATCGACGGCCTCTTCCAGGGTGAGACCGCCGGGGTGTATTCCGTGGTGGAACGAGTCCAGGATCGCGCCTACGCCGAGGGCGGTCGCGGTCGCTGCGATGTCGACCATGGGCCAGACGCGCTCGTCGTTCTCTAACGCGAGGTATTTGAGGATGTCTGTGTGCGGCACCATCACCTCGACGAAGCGATTTGCCGTCTTGGCCCGATCCTCGTAGGCCCCGCCCATGTGCAGGACCATGACCGAATCATCACTCCCCAGGAGGTCGAAGAGGCGCGCGACGTAGCGTAGCTCGGCGAGGCTCCGCTCCGAGGTTCCGGGCTTCGGGCTCCCGGGCTGGATAAATTGACCCGGGTGCATGCTCAGGCGCACCCCGAGGGAACGGGCGAGCGCCCCGATCCAGCGGAGGTCCTCGCCGTGCTCTTCCTCCCAGTCGTACGGGAACTCCGGGTGAGAGGCGAACGGGACCATGGCCTGGCCCATCCTGAACAGCGAGATGCCGCGCTCGGCGTTCCAGCGGATGATCGTCTCGAGTGCGGTAATGTTCTCCCACACGAGCGCCCGCACCTTCTCCGCGTCCGGGAGGCTCGCCAGCCGGCAAGTATGGTTCGTCCCCGCAGGTATCGTCAGGTTCTGCGCCGGGTAGCCTAGTCGGATCACGAGCCCTTTTTAACACCTTCCCCGGGGCGTTGTCCGATCCCTGTAACGGCCTCCGGCGTGATCCCGGCTCGGTTGGGGTAAGGTAAAAGCAATGTCTGATTCTTTCCCGGGGATGTTCGAAAAAGCCGCAGAGGTACTACGCCGCAACGACATGGGCGGCTGGACGAGGGCCGCGCCGGACCTCTACCCGCATCAGTGGAGCTGGGACAGTGCGTTTATCTCCATCGGCCTCGCCAGGATGGACACGCGCCGCGCTGCTAGCGAACTCACGACGCTCCTCGCCGGCCAGTGGACGACGGGCAAAGTGCCGCACATCGTCTTCAACTCCGAAGCTCCGCCCGGAAGCTACCTCCTCGGCCCCGAGCACTGGGCCTCCGCCTCGCTCTCCAAAAATGCAGTGGGCACGCCGCGGCCGACGAGCGCCCTCTGCCAGCCTCCCGTCCACGCCATCGCCGCCCTCCACATCTTCGAGGTCTCGCGGGGGACCGTGGACGAGGACGAAGCCCTCTCCTTTCTCTCCAATATCTTTGGGCGCCTCCTGCGCTGGCACCGCTACCTGGCGACGGCGAGGGACCCTGAGGGTTCTGGGCTCGTAACGATTTACCACCCCTGGGAGAGCGGCACCGACAACTCCCCGCGGTGGGACGTGGCACTCTCCAACGTGAGGGTAGGGGAGATGCCACCCTACGCACGCCCCGACCTCGGGTTCGTCGACGAGCCCGAGGAGCGGCCGACCGCCGCGGAGTACGATCGCTTTCTCTGGCTCGTCGAGCTGCTCAAGCGGGCCCGCTACGACGAGGCGAAGGTCTACGGTTCCCATCCGTTCCTCGTCAAAGACGTCTTGCTCAGCGCCATACTCGTAGCGGCCAACGAAGCGCTGCTGGAGGTAGCCCGCCTTGTGAAAGCCTCCGACGAAGACCGCGAGCTCATCGGGGGCTGGATCGAACTCGGCCACCGGGGGCTGGATGCCTGCTACGACGAGAACCTCGGCCTCTGCCTCGACCACGACCTCCGCTCCGGCGAGCCCCTGCGGGTCCGCACGATAGCCGGATTCGCGCCCCTGATCTCGGGCAGCGCGGGCCCCCGTCGACGGGAGCTACTCCGGCTCCTCTACTCCCGAGCATTCGCGAGCCACGACGGGTTCCGCTGGCAGCTTCCCCCCAGCACGAGCCCCGAGGAGGCGCGGTTTCACCCGCGTGCGTACTGGCGCGGCCCCGTCTGGCCGGTCATCTCCTGGCTTTTCTGGCGCTCGCTGAAGCTTGCGGGTGAGGGCGAACGCGCCGCCGACCTCAGGAGAGCCTCCCTGGAGCAACTCGCCGCCGGGGGCTTCGCAGAGTACTTCGAGCCGTTCACCGGCGAGCCGCTCGGCTCCGACGACCAATCCTGGAGCGCCGCCGTCGCCATCGACTGGCTAACCGACGAAGCCTGACCTCCATCGGACACGCGAAAACGCCCCGGTCTTCCAACCGGGGCGAACATAGCTTCTTGCCTATCGCGGCCTAGCCTAGGCTCTACGCATCCTCCAGCATGAACGTGATCGCCAGGTTGACCTTGTAGCCGGTGATGTTGCCGTTGTCGATCATGACGTTCATATCCTTGACCCAGGCACCCTCGACGCCGCGGAGCGTCCCCGTCGCGCGGTTGATGCCTTCCTTGATCGCATCCTCGAAACTCGACTGTGAGGTTGCGCTGATCTCGGTTACGCGAGCTACCGACATACCTTCCCCTTTCCTCGTTGCAACCGATACTACCCATGTGGGCAGCAGTACAAACGCAGTCGTAGCAATCGCGGCTCCGGTGTGGCTCTTCTAGGCGAGCGGGGCAACGAGGATCGGGTCGCTCGTCGGCATCTGCGAACCGCCCTCGGGCTCGACGGTGACCGCGACGGCCTGGGCCCCCGCTACCGAGCCTTCCACGGCGGTGGCCGCGTCACCATCTCGCGGCTCGAAGAGGCCCGCAGGCTCCGGTACTCCGTCACGGATGATCCAGGTCTCGTAAACCTGGCCCTCGGGGGCGGGCGGTAGCTTGTCGGCGACGAGCACGGCCCTGTCCTCACCCCTGAGAAGTACCTCCCCGGAGGATTTGCTCGCCAGCCCCGATTCCTGCATCTCGACCGCGTGCCGCTCGGCGATCTCCTCGCGCAGGTCCCCATTCTGGTCCTGCAAAGAAAAGTTCCACACAAGCAGCCCGACGACGGCGACCAACGCTGCCGCTGCCGCCGCCAGCATTCCTGGCCGCAGGAGTCGGCGCGGCGAGCCCTCCCGTCGTGACCGGCGAGGAGGCGACTCGCTCACTACCTCACGCGGCGCGCCCACCCCCTCCAACACGCTCCGGCGCAGCCTGGGGGGCGGTTCCTGCTCGACCGGGGCGAGGGCGAGCAGGTCCGCCACGCTCCCGAGCTCGTCGACTTCCGCGTTCAACTCCGGGTGCTCGGCGAGGTAGGCCTCGAACCACAATCTTTCCTCCCCAACCAGGGCGTCGAGGGCATAGGCCGCCGCGAGCTCATCGAAGCGCATCCGCTCCGCGTCTTCCATTGAGCCACTCATCCGGGCACCGCCATCCCGCGATCCTCGAAGTACTCCCGGATCTTCTTGAGGCCCAGCCTCATGCGGCCCTTGACCGTCCCAAGCGGCAGGTCGAGAAGCTCCGAGATCTCCGAATGCGTGTATCCAGAGAAGTACGCGAGCTCCAGCACCTTGAGCTGCTCCGGCGGCAGCACCTTGAGAGCCTCGCGGACCTGCACCTTCTGCGAGTTGCGCCAGGTCTCCGCGAAAGCCTCACTGGGCTGCGTTGTGATGGCGACGGCCTCGACCCTGTCCTGAGTCCTGCGGCGGCTCGCGGCCGACCGAAGCTGGTCGATGCCCCGGTTGTGGACGATGGAGAGGATCCAGGTTCGCACGCTCCCCCTATCCGCGCGGTAACTACGCGCCGCCCTCCATACCTGCAAAAAAGCCTCCTGCGCGAGATCCTCGGCCGCCTGTCTGTCCCCCATCATCCGGTAGGCGAGAGAGTAGGCCGCCCGGCTGTGCCGGTCGTACAGCCCCGCGAATGCCCCGGAGTCCTCGCCCTCGACCAGAGCCATGAGGTCCTCGTCCGCCATAAAAAGATACTGTTGCCCCCTGTTTGCCATGTTCATATGTTACGCGAGCACAAAACCTCTGGATCACCGCGTCATCCGCAAGCCGCAGAAGCGAGCGTTCACGGCCTGCGGGCAATGGGGTACATGCAACTTGTGTGTTTGCGTGGTGTTTGCGAAATATTAAAAAACTTTAAGCTGTGAGTTGCTCCAAGCGTATGATTGCTATAAGATGTGTATCCGAGGTGCTGATTGCGCCTTTTTTGTTTTTGGGGGCTCTGGGCTAAGACCTGAGGAGGTTTTTAGAGATTGGGTGATCCGGGGCCGGGGGGGCTCCGTAAAGAAGGTGTGACAGAAACTGTGGTTGTTGGTTTAGGGGCTATTGAGCCCCACAGAGAAAGGAGTCAAGGGATGGACGGAGTCGAAAGCCGCATCTCCCCGGTCGGGTTTGACCGGGAGTACTCGCGGCGCAACTTCCTGAAGACGGCAGCGATAGCCGGGGCCGCAGCGGCCGCCGGTGCAGGAGGGCTCGCGTTCGCGGCTCGTCCGGCGTTCGCGGTGCACGAGGGCTACCAGGCGGTGGGCGACGTAGGTATTTTCCAGCTCGCCTACAAGCTAGAGCTCTTGGAGGGCACGTTCTACGACATCGGGGTGTCCTCGGGTCTCTTCGCCGGTAACGATCTCGCGCAGATCGCGGCGATCCGCGACCACGAGTTCGCGCACGCCGACGCCATCGCTTCCACGCTTACGGCCGCTGGGGCCGAGGTGCCCGCGACGCCCGACTTTATTCTTCCGGATGACGCTACGGCCGACGCGGCGACGTTCCTCGGTTACGCGGCGACGTTCGAGCCGGTCGGTATCGGTGCTTACCAGGGTGCCGCTCCGGCGCTCACGGACAAGAACCTGTTGGCGTCGGCGATCTCGATTCACAACGCCGAGTGCCAGCACAGGTGCGCGATCAACATCCTTCAGGGTGTCGTACCGCCGAACAACGTTGCGTTCGAAACCGCGCTGCCGCTAGAGGACGTTTTGGCGGCCGTCGCCCCGTTCGGCGTCACGGCTTAAGGGAGGAGAGAGAGACAGATGGAGAAGCACACGATCAACCTGCCTAGCGTGGAGGAGTTCGCGCGGCCCCGGACCAGGAGCAACTTCCTGAAGGCGCTCGCGGCCTCGGCCGTCGGTGCCGTTGCCGGTACCGCGCTCCTCACCGGTCGCGCGGAAGCGTCATCTCACGGTGGCGCCGCCGCCAGCGGCGGCGGTGGCGACCTAGATATCGCCAACTTCGCCCTCACGCTCGAGTACCTCGAGGCCGAGTTCTACGCCCTAGCGCTGCAGTCCGGCGTTCTCGTCGAGCCCGCGCTGAGCTACGTGGCGGCCACGTCCGACCACGAGAACCAGCACGTCAACGCCCTGATCGAGCTGATCACGGGTGCCGGCGGTACCCCGGTTGCGAAGCCGGAGTTCACCTTCCCGGCGGGCGCGTTCGACACCCAGGAGTCGATCGTGACCCTTGCGGCGACCTTCGAGCCCGTCGGCGTCGGTGCCTACCTCGGCGCCGCCCCGATGATCTCCGACCCGGCCGTCCTGGCCGCGGCCGGCAGCATCGCTGGGGTCGAGGGCGAGCACGTTGTCGCCTTCAACAACCTCACCGGCGTCGTGCCCCCGGCGAACACGACCTTCCCGGCCGCGCTGACCAAGGATGAGGTCCTCGCGGCAGTGGCCCCGTTCCTCGGCATGGGCTCCATGATGGATACCGGTGGCGAGAAGCCTGCTGCGGGCGCTCGCAGCGAGAAGAAATACTAAGCTTCTGAACACCCAGCACTTCAACAAGCAGCATCGGAGCAGGGCGGTCTCATACGCCCTGCTCCTCCTTTTGCTCTTCGCTGTGCCGTCATGCGGCGGCGCCACGGAACAACAAGGTGGCGAAGCCGCGCGCCCGGAACAGGCGCAGACGGCGGCCCCGACCACGGCGGAGACCACCGTCGCCAGAGAAACCACCGGGACCACCGCTCCTGAGACTACCGTCGCCAGTAAGACCACCGGTACAACCGCCCCGAAGGCGACCGGCGACGCCGCGGAGATGGCGGAAGGGGTCCCGAAGTTCAGGGACTTCTTTGAGGAGGGCAAGGGGAACGAGCCCGTCCAGCTTCAGGGGGCGGCAGGCTCTGCTGGCGCGATACCGGCGGTCAAGCCGTTCAACTTCGGACGCGACCCCGGCGGCCCCAAAGACAAGACGCTCTACATCACCATCCCCAAGCTGGGGCTCGAGGGCGTTCCCGCCTTTGACGAGGTGTCGGAGGAGGCCCTCAAGGAGGGCACGGCCCACATCCCCGCCACAGGCTACCCGTGGCAGGAGGGGGCGAACGTTTACGTCGCGGGACATCGCATCGGCTACCCCGATACCGGCTCCGACCGCGTCTTCTACGACCTTGACCAGCTCTTCGCGGGGGACGAGATCTTCGTCACTGATTCCGCAGGCGGGGAGTACAAGTACACCGTTACCGAGCAGGTGGTCGTACCGGCCGACAACGTCGAAGTGATGAACCCCGTGCCGGACAAGTCCTTGCTCTCGCTGCAGACTTGCACCCTTCCTGATTACGTCGACCGCATAGTCGTTCAGGCGGAACTGGTCTAGGGCAGGTCTTCAGCGCTGCTTCATCCCGAAGAGAGCCCTCCCGGGCGGCGCGCTAAGATCTTCGCCGGTCGGGAGTGGCATCTTCTGGAGGTAGAAGAAACCTTGGAGTCGGTCTTTCGTTTGAGCGTACTCTCGAGCGGCAGCTCGGGTAACGCCACCTATCTGGAGACCGGAAAGCGCGGGGTCCTCGTGGACGCTGGCCTCTCGTGCAAGCGTCTGAAGGGACTTCTGGTCCGCGTCGGTCGAAGCCTCGAAGACATTTCGGCGGTCTTTCTGACGCATGCTCACACCGACCATACCTCCGGGGTGAAGTCGCTCCTGCGCGAGCGCCCGATTCCGGTTTACGCCGCAGGCGGCGTCGCGGAACGGGTAAAAGGGGCCGAGCTCGTCCCTGCCGGAGAAGTACTGGACCTCGGCTCTCTGGCCGCTACCTTCTTCGCGGTGCCACACGACGCCCCGACCTACGGGGTCCGTGTCTCCGACGGGAGGAAGGCAGCCGCCCTCGCCACCGACCTCGGGGAGATAAGCCTGGAGATCATCGAGTACATGCGCGGCGTCGAAGCCCTAGTCCTCGAAGCCAACCACGACCCCGAGTGGCTCCGGCGCGGGCCATATTCCGCGGACCTCAAGCGCCGCGTCGCGTCACGCATCGGCCACCTCTCGAACGAGCAGGCGGCGGAGGCGGCGCTAGCCCTCGCCCCGCACGGTCTCAAGGACCTCGTGCTCGCCCACCTCTCCGAGACGAACAACTCCCCGATGCGCGCCACCGGCACGGTGCGCCACGTGCTCAAGGCCGCCGGCTACGACGGCATAAGGGTACGGGCGGCGATAGCGAAGCACCCGACGCCCTGGATCGAGGTCGGCCAGCCGGTGGCGAGCCATCCGCACGTCTACCGCTATGGGGAAGAGGGCACCCGCTCCCGCCTCTTCGACCTGGGGTAGGGGCGATGATCCGGCGCGCCACCGTCCTCGCCGTCGGGCGCCTCAAAGGCTGGGCCGCCGAGGGCTCGGACGACTACCTCAAACGCCTCCGCCGCTACTTCCCGGTCGAGGTCGTCGAAGTCCCCGAGGAGGCCCTGAACCGCCGAAGCCCCGGGGAAGTGCTCTCCGCCGAGGCGGCTAAACTTCTGAAGCGCCTCCCCGAAGGCGCCCACGTCGTCGTTCTGGACCGCGAGAAAGGCCGTAGGTTCTCGTCCGAGGATCTGGCGAGGCATCTCAACGAACTGGGGCTCTCCGGAAACAGCCACGTAGCCTTCGTCCTCGGCGGTCCGTTGGGTCTCTCGCAGGAGGTGCTACAGAAGGCCGATGCCAGGTTCTCGTTTGGCGGCATCACACTGCCCCACGCGCTGGCGAGGGTGGTCCTGCTCGAGCAACTTTACAGGGCGGCCAAAATTAACCGTGGCGAAAAGTACCATTATTAGTCAACCGGTCAGCTCTGCAGCTTAAGCTGCTCGATATGGCTATAAGTAGATTTTCTAGCTCGATGCCGCAAGGTTCAGTGTTCGTCCCTGCCGAAGAGTTGGAAGCGAGGCCGAAGTCCTCCGCGTGCTGACAAGCCGAGAAGCTCTATTACTGGCGAGCGCTAAAAGCGGTAACATGTGCATGTATATGCAGGTGCAGATAGACAGTTTCGAGGACGATGGTATGGCGGTACTTATGGGTTACCCGAAGGGGCGTCGAACATTCGACGTGCCGCGAGAGTTGTTGCCGGAGGGGGCTCGGGTCGGGGATGTGTACGAGCTCCGGTTCTTGAGGGACGGGGACGAGACGGAGCGCTCGTTTGCGGAGAACCGGCGGCTAATGGGCGAGCTGCTAGGGCGCGGGGAGGGGAGTTCATGAGCCTCGAGGCGCGACTCGCGGGCGCGTTGCGCGAAGCGGCACGGGAGGTCTACGGGGTAGAGCTCGATGGGGTCCACGTCGAGCGGCCCAACGAGGCGTCGCACGGTGACTTCGCCTCCAACGTCGCTCTCGCGAATGCAAAGGTCTTCCGGCGCAACCCGCGGGACGTGGCGCAGGGGCTCGCGGATGCGTTGAAGGCGTCCTTCGTCGACGGCATCGAGGTGGCAGGTCCGGGGTTCATAAACTTCCGGCTCTCCTCGGAGGCCTTTGGGGAGGAGCTTCAGGAGCTTCTCGTCGCGGGGGACGAGTACGGACGGCAGGAACCGTCGGGCGCCCCGATCGTGTTGGAGTACGTAAGCGCCAACCCCACCGGGCCGATGACCGCGGCCCACGGGCGCCACGCAGCGTACGGAGATTCGCTCGCCAGGATCATGCATGCCTCCGGGCGAAAGGTCTCGCGCGAGTACTACTTCAACGACGGGGGCAACCAGATCCGGCTTCTAGCCGAATCCGTCGCCGCGCGCTACGCTGAGCTCTTCGGCCGCGAGTGGCCCGTCTCCGACCCCGATGGACTCTACAAGGGCGAGTACATCCGCGACATCGCCGGGGCCCTGAAAGAGAGGGACGGCGAGCGGTATCTGGATCTCGACCCGGCGGAGGCGCTGCCGTCCATCACGTCGTTTGCGACGGGCTGGTGCATGGTCGGGATCAGGGAGACCCTCGCCCGAGCCCGCTCCGGGTTCGACCGCTACTTCAACGAGAAGAGCCTCTACGACTCGGGGGCCGTGCGGGAGGTCATAGAGGAGCTCAAGGAGCGCGGCCACGCATACGAGAGCGAGGGCGCCCTCTGGCTCGACTCCTCCAAGTTCGGGGACGACAAGGACAGAGTCCTGGTAAAAAAGGACGGCTCGTACACTTACATGGCGCCGGACCTCGCCTACCACCGGGACAAGTGGAACCGGGGCTTCGGGACCGCCGTCGACGTTCTCGGCGCGGACCACGCGGGTTACCCGCCACGCATCCGGGCCGGGCTCGTAGCCCTCGGGCTGCCCGGGGAATTCCTGGACGTCGAGCTCGTGCGGCTCGTAAAGCTGTTGCGCGGCGGCGAGCAGGTCAAAGTTAGTAAGCGCGCTGGAAACTTCGTGACGTTCGACGAACTCATGGACGAGGTGGGGGAGGACGCGGCGCGCTACTTCTACGTGCGCTCCTCGCACCGCACCGAGATGAACTTCGACCTCGCCGTCGCCGTCCAGCAGTCCGAAGAGAACCCGGTCTACTACGTCCAGTACGCCCACGCCCGCATCGCGAGCATCTTTCGCCGCGCCGAGATCGACCCGCGCTCGATCGGAGACGCCCCCCCCGGAGAGTTCGCCGACGAGGAACGGGCACTTCTGCTGGAGCTTCTAGACTTCCCGCGCGTGATCGCCAACTCCGCCGCTCGCAGGGAGGTCCACCCCATGCCGACCTACCTGGAGACCCTCGCGACCCGCTTCCACCGCTTCTATACTGTGCATCAGGTGCTCGTAGAAGATGAAGGGTTGCGGGTCCGCAGGCTCGCGCTCTGCGCGGCCACGAAGCTCGTGCTCGCCTCCGGGTTGAACCTACTGGGGGTAGAGGCGCCGGAGAG
>JADDPY010000084.1:2382-2811 GCA_016781635.1 Rubrobacter sp. | reverse complement strand
CCGCCCGTGACCAGCTCCAGTTGCTCGATGCCGAACTGCTCGCGCAGCATCTGCTCCTGCGCGCGGACGTCGTCCCCTATCCTGACGTGGGGGAACCGGGCCATGGCGTGGGGACCGGCCGTGTTGTGGGGCGAAGAGGACAGCCCATTCCCGATCTGATTGATGACGACGATGAAGTACTTCTCCGGGTTCAGGGCGTGCTCGGGCCCGATGTAGGCGTCTCGGAAGATCTGGTGCGTCCCCGAGTACCACGTCGTCACCAGGATGGCGTTGTCCTTCGCCTCGTTGAGCTCGCCGAACGTCGCGTAGGCGAGCTTGCAATCCCGCAGGGTGTAACCTTCTTCGAGGACGAAATCGCCCAGAGAAAACAGTTCGTATGAGCCGTGAAAGTCCGACGAGTAGTACGGGTTCTCGATCACGTTATGGTCC
>JADDPY010000084.1:0-2327 GCA_016781635.1 Rubrobacter sp. | reverse complement strand
AATGCCAACAGCCGAAACTCGGTGCTACCCTTGTAGGGGGGACGTTTTCAGGCAATGCGGTGGTCAGCTCACGAGCGCGTAACCGCTAGACCACTTTCAACTCGACCTCCGGCTCCTCACCCAGCGTGGCGGAGAAGCGGAGAGCGGGGGCGTTGTTACTCCGTATCACAAATCGGCTACAAGATGGACGACCTCCTTCGCCCGCACCTACTCGCGCTGTTTCTCGGCCCTCGAAGACGAGGCTCGCGAGGCCGGGGTGGGGCTTTGGGGCGCCTGTCGGAGCCAACCGAGTAGCGCAACAGGGCGCCGCGCTACCGCTGTCCGTCGACTCGCATCTCGTTACTCCGAAACCCCTCGAGGGGCACAGACTACACCCGCAAGCTCCCGATTCGCACCGAGAGGATCGCAGGAATAGCTGCCGCGAACAACACCGCCGCCACGAGCCAGGGCGCGAAGTACGAGCCCGTGGCGTCGCGCAGCGCCCCCGCGGCGAATGGCCCCGCCGCCATCGCGAGCGCAAGCCCGGTCTGCTGTAAGCCCATGAGCCGCCCGTAGAGGGCGCCGCCGAAGCGGCGGCTCATCACCAGGGCCCGCAACGGCAAGACCGACCCGAAGGCGACCCCGAAAAGCCCGACGTAGAGGTAGACCCGCCACCATCCTTGGGCCTCAAGCAGGACGAGCCCGGAGAGGCCCAAGAGCCCGAAGGTCGCGGCGACGAGCACGGGCGGGCTCACCCGGTCGCCTAAGGCCGGAAGGAGGAACCGGGCCGGCAAGCTCAGGATCCCCGCGACTCCCACGGCCGCCGCAACCCCGCCGGGTGGGAAACCGAGGTCCTGCATGTAGGCCACCTGGTGAAAGAGCATGGCCCACGTAGCGGTCAGCCCGAGGAAGAAGGCCCCGCTGACGAGCCAGAACGCCCGATCGGCGCCGCGTATTCCTTCCAGCATCGCGGCACGGGCGGCTTTGGGGTTCATCCTCTCCATCCTCGCCCCTGGGCGGGGCCTGTCGCGCACGACGAGCAGCGAGAGCGACCCGACCGCCAAGAACAGGACCGCGCCGAGGGTGAGGGTCGCGCCCCGCCAGCCGTCCCGTTCCACGAGCCACTGCGAGAACGGAACGAACACGGTGGCCGAGAGCCCGGCGACGACCGTCAGGACGCCTATGGGCCTCCCCTTGGGGCCATCGAACCACTGGTCGACGGCGACGTAGGCCGGCTCGTAGAAGACGCAGGCCATCGCGGGGCCTAACAGGAGCGCCCAGGCGGCGAAGATCTGCCAGGCCGTCGCCGCCTGGGAGAAGGCCGCCAGGCCGAGGGAGCCCGCGACCGCCCCGAACAGAAAAATGCGCCTGGGGCCCTTAGCGTCGCAGAGGGCGCCGACGGGGAGGGCCAGTGCCGCGGAGACGACCACACCGGCGCCGAAGGCGGCGGAAAGCGTCCCCCTGCCAAACTCGCCGGCCGCCGCGCCCTCGCCGAGCAGGACTCCGAAGGAGTAGAAGATCGTCCCGTAGCCGACGTTCACTATCACGGCCGCGGCGACCACGACCAGCCACCCGAGCGTAGTCGCCTTCCGGGCCGTCACGACGCTCCCCCGGACGGGACCTTGAATGGGGCGAGGTTGGATGAGATGAGCCGCTCGACGATTATGACGGCCCGCCACTCGCGTCGAGGCGGACGTGCTTCTCGTAGGTCCCTACCTCCCGGAAGCCGACTGAGGCAAGGAGGACATAGCGTTTGAGACATACCCATTCGGCGTCGGATAGATCCTCGCGTAGCTCCTTTTCATACTCAGGAGCGTACGTCATCGACTAGCCCACTCGCTTTTCCAAACGGTTTCTCCCGGAAGAGCAGTGAATAGCGGCAAGAGAGGGCCGGAGCGTGGATGCCCCGGCCTTCCCGAAGAAAGTGGTGCGCCTAGGAGGAGCCCTCGACTTCGGAGACGAACATCGTAGCCCCGCCCGTCGCGAAGTTCGGGATGTCTCCCGCCGCGGCGCTGCCCTCCGGGGAACCGAGGCTCTCCTGCAGCTGCTCGGCACTCTCGAACCACAACTCGGCGATGCGGTGATAGGGCGGCTGGCCATCGTCGGCGGCGGCGACCCTGCCAGCCTCGAACCGTTGCACGTTCGGGATCTTCGCGGCCAGCGGCAGGTGAGTGTTTGCGTAGTACTCCTCGAACGCCTCCGGGTCTTGGGGATGTCCATACAGGACCGTCAGCTTTACCATAAAGTTCCTCTCCTCCTTGCTCGGCTCTTACCCGCTGCCCATGAAGGTCAGACAGGTGGCGGTCGAGCTGCGGCATGAAAGTGGACGCGACGCCGAACAGGCCGAG
>JADDPY010000033.1 GCA_016781635.1 Rubrobacter sp. | reverse complement strand
GCTTATGAGGCGATCTACGCGAACATGCCCCCCTTCGGCCTCGCAAAGGCCACCGAGATGGTACCCGCCGTAGGTGCAAGGGAGAGCGCACGCCGTCGTCTCATGAGGGAGGAACGTACCTGATCCCACGTGCCTAGCCGAGAGTTTTGTACGATCATGAAAGTATGATCCGCGAATCATTCCAGGAGCAACGGATACGCGCGGTCTCGACGGGGTAAACCGTTACCTTCCCGTTGCCGTCTTGATACCGTCCCGTTACCAGAACAACGTACAAAGGTAGCCACGGACCCGGCGCCACCCCCCTCTCCTTTCCCCACTCCTACCGGCGCCGGGCCCGCCCTCTAGCCGGCACGTTGGTCTTCGGCGTGAACGAGTGCGGCTTGTCCCGACGGGCTCCCGTTATTTCGTGATCGGGCCGGTCGAGCCCGCCCAAGGTAGGAGCCCTTGTCCCACCGCGATCGCCAGAACGAACGCGACCGCCGAGAGGACTACTGCCGATAAAGCGAGCTTGAGCGACTCCGGGGCGCCGTGGGACGGTGAAGAATAGGTTACGTATACGCTCCTCGTATGTTCTCCGCGCACTTAACGTTTCCGCGGAGATATGCTGAAATATTTGCACCCGTTCGTGGGGAATGGGGAAGGAGGATATGCATGAGAGCAATGCTTTGCGGATGCGGTCAGCGCCTGGAGGCCGCCAACGACGACGGACTCGTCCGCGAGACCCTGGAGCATTACAGGTGGGTACACGGTATGGCGGTCGTCGACGGGGAAGACATACGGCGGATCGTGCAGAAAGGCGCCTATGGTCTGGACGAATACCCGGCCGTGCACGGCGAGGGTTCGGACGAGGATCTCTGGCCTCAGGACCTGCTCAGCAGGTCTGACGCCCTGACCCACACCTACCAGGGGTACGGAGAAGACGCGATGTGGCCCATGGACTTCGGCCCGCGCTAGGGAACTGAGCTAGCAAAGGAAGGGACCGGACCCCTTAGAGCCCGGCCACGCGACCATCGCTAACGCGCTTCGTCCGCACCAAACGGACGCGGCGCGTTCTTACTGGCCCCCGCCGATCGCCTGCATGACCTCCTGCGGGCCGTTGAAGCGCTCGGTGGCGGCGTTCTTGATCTGCTCGACGATTCCCTGCGGGGCCCCGTTGCTTTCTGCCCCCGACGCTACCTCTTCCTTCTGCGCCGGGAAGTTGATGCCCTGCAGATACTGCTGAATGTTGCCCATCGAACCGAGATTGTCCATCGGTGCTCTCCTTCACTCGCTTTCTACGTCGGCGTCTGCGTACCCTGCAGTGGCCGACGGAAACATACGTTCACGAGCGTCCTGAGTGCCGGATTCGGAGGAATTCATGCTGCTCGGGTCGGAGCCTCTCACCCTCCAGGCGATGAGGCTTGCGGAGATCGGAGAGAGGGTAGACAGGATCGCATGATGGACGAAGAAGACTATTACACCGTCGACGAAGCGGCGAGCATTCTCGGGATATCGTCGGCGCGTGTGCGCCAGATGTGCCGGTCGGGTGCTCTGCGGGCGGAGCGGCGCGAGGGTCGCATCGAAGGGGTGCTCGGACCGTGGAGAATCCGCAAGGACGCGGTGCACACCTTCTCGGAAGGGCGGCAATCCGCACCCGTCCATGAGGAGATCCAGGACGCGCAACTAGCCGACGAGACTACGGTTGCATCGGCTCCGCCTGGAAATGCAACCGCGAACGAGGTTCAAAAGGCACCGCAAGACGAGGCGTCCGCGGACAATCTGAACACGGACACGCCCTCGGAGGCTTCCGAGCTCCTTTCGGAGAGCGTACGCAACTTCCGGGAGCAGGCGGAAGCCCTGGTAGCGGAGCTAGAGCGGTTGGAAGGGCGGCTGGAGTTCGCCGAGATCCAGGACCTCGCCCTCCGGGAGGCCTTGCGGCGAGAAACGGAGAGGTCCGACGGCTTACGGGCCGAGCTCGAGGCGGAACGGGCCCGCCGGCGCGAGGACTCCTAGGGGTTCTGGCCGTGCTGCCCGAGGGGCACCACGAGGTCGCGTCGCAAACAACGTGCCGCTACCCCTTCTCTTCCCAGAGCCCCAGCGCCGCCCGGCGGGGCGTGCGGGCGGGTCCGTGACCGACCTTCTGGTCCTGCTCGAACACGGGCAGAGTCGGAGCAACCTGGAAGACAGGTTCACGGGCTGGCAGGATGTCGGCCTCACCGAGGAGGGCCGCGAAGGGGCGAGCCAAGCCGCCCGATTGTTCGCGGAAGCCGGTCTCGCCTTCGACACGGCATTCTCCTCCAGACTCACCAGGGCCGTCTCGACATTGCGGATCGTGCTTGAAGAGATGGGTCAGACGCAGGTACCCGTGAGGTCTTCCTGGCGGTTGAACGAGCGCCACTACGGCGCCTTGCAGGGCCTCGAAAAGGCCGAGGCCGAGGCACGGTACGGCGAAGAGCGCGTGCGCACCTGGAGAAGGAACTACCACTCCCGCCCGCCGGAGGTCGAAAACTCCGAAATCCAAGATCCGAGCCCAGATGGGCGCCACGACGAAGATCCCCTCCGGGTACCGTCCCCCCTCACCGAGAGCCTGGAGGACGTCTCCAAACGGGTGCTCCCGTACTGGTTCGACGAGATCGCCCCGTCGGTGACGCACGGCGGACGGGCACTCGTCGTCGCCCACGGCAACTCCCTGAGGGCGCTTGTCAAACACCTGGATAATCTCTCGGACGACGAGGTGGAGGGGTTGGAGATCCCACCCGCCAGCCCGCTCGTCTACGAGTTCGAAGACGGAGAAAAAACCAGCCCGCCACTACCGCCTCGGGGAAGATTAGACTGCCCGGGGAGACGGTCCATCTGTGGTCGCCCAGCTTGTAACATCGGACGGTGCGGCCTCGTCACGCGGAAGCACTTGGAGACTCGCCCTTTCTGTCCCGTCACGGGGGCCCGCGGCCCGTTTCCTGTCCCTCGGGGCCGGGTACGA
>JADDPY010000644.1 GCA_016781635.1 Rubrobacter sp. | reverse complement strand
GCTCTCCCGGCTGAGCTACGGCCCCGGAATCGGAGTTGAGTTTACGCCGCTCACCGCGGTTCTTCAACGCCGCGGGGCGTACGACGTCTGTGGTCCGGATGCCCCGCAAGCCTTACCGTACGTATATCTCCAGGTAGTAGGCAAAGAAACGGTGCATATCCTGGTCGTGGACGAGGCGGTACAATGTTTGGGTCGGTAGACCAGCAGAGTGAACGAGAGGTAGGATCTATGGCCCTCTATGAGTACAAGTGCTCCGATTGCACGGAGCAGTTCGACCTCATGCGTCCCATGAGCGCGGCCGACGAGCCTGCGGAGTGCCCCGAGTGCGGCGGCGCCGAGTCTCGACGTTTGATCTCTAATTTCGCCTCCGTTACCGGGGCTTCGGCGGTGAGCAGCAACCCTATGATGGACGCGCGCATGGCGAGCGGTAACGCCTCCAGCCGTGGCGGTGGCTGCTGCGGCGGGAGCTGCTGTAGCTAAGGGATCTGGCAACGAATCGCCCCGCGAAGGGGCAACCGGGGGGCCGCCAGAGGCGGTCCCCCAACTCGTTTTCAGGGGTATCGAGGAGTTCAACGCAGGCGAGTTTTACGAGTGCCACGAATACCTCGAAGAGGCCTGGATGCAGGAGCCGCGCAGAGTACGCTTCCTCTATCAAGGCATTCTTCAGGTCGGTGTCGGCTTCTACCACCTCAAGAACGGCAACTGGCGAGGTGCCACCGGCCTCATACGCAACGGCACCGTTCGCCTCAAGGAGTTCGAGCCTGAATCCCTGGGCATAGACGTCGCTAGCCTAGTCCGGGAATGTGAGGCGTGCCTGCGGGAACTCGAAGCCCTCGGTAGGGAACGGGTCCGCGAGTTCGACGTGACCCGCATCCCGAAGGTGTCTTTCACAAACCAATAATCTACCTCATACTTACCGTACTCCTCCCCTGAAAAGCGGTAGGCACGGGACTGGGCTATGCGTGAATCAGGATTCCCGGCGTGGACTCATGTGCTAGCACGAAGGCGCAGGCTTCGTGCTAGAAAAATCCATACCGGTCGCCGAAGTCACCAGCAGGTAGAGAGGAAGGGGGAAATGCGGTGAGCGAGGCCATGTTAGAGGCCCACAACCTCTACTCGCACCGAGAATCCGCGGCGCTCCTGATCCTCGCGCTCTGGGGGGTGACCAACCTCGTGGCGGGGACGTTCTTCTCCCGGAGAACCTCGGGGCAGCCAAAGCACTTCTGGCAGGTGGCCCTCCTGTGGGGCGCTGTCAACTCCCTGATCGGGATACCGCAGTACCTGGACCTGGCCGGGCCGTCCACCGAGCCTGCCAACCTGGCGGAAGCCCTGGGAGACGGCCTGGGCACCGCGCGCCTGCTCTCGGGCGCTTTCGTCTCCGACCTGGCGACGATGCTGGTCGGTGGTTTGCTGGCCTGGCGGAGGGTCACGCGCGACTCCGAGCGGTTGCAGGGCTGGGGCAAGGGCCTGGTCGTGCAGGGCGCGTGGCTTGCGGTCTTCGATGGCATCCTGCTGGCGCTCAACGGCGGCTACATCCGAGACCTGCTCGGACTCGCGGGGTAGGCGCAGATGACGAGACCGTCGCGGGGTGCGGGATCGTCGTTATCCGCCACCCAAACCCCTTCGGCATTCTCCCTTCAGAGCACTTCGAACAACACCCTTCACGGCTCGCGAGAAGCGCACGATCTGGGCCGAATATTCGCTGCATACAGGGGCTACAGGCCGGTGGAAAAAAGCAGTGTGAACAACAATGCCGAACCGGACTACCCTCGACTATCATAGATCCCCTGTATCGAAGCCGAGGGGTTGGAGAAGGAGACCGGCATTCTTCCGCCTCGATCCTTCCGAGAGCCGCCGCAACGTCCCGACCCGCTACGCCTCCGTGACCGACCCCCTCGGCAAGCGGTTCCGGCTGGAGCAGGTCGTACGCCCCGCAAGCCTGTGGCCACGTTCCGGAACTGCTCCAGGTGGTTCACCGCCTGCTCGACGTAGTATTCGCACCCCGATTATGCGTACAATGCGGACATGAGGGCTCGAGATCCAAGCCTCGACAACGACCGCGCCGGCTCGGTGGCATGGGCCAGAAGCTTCGTGGAATCGGGAGAATTCTGCGTCCTCGACTCTGAGACCACCGGTCTGAAATCCCCCGTGCAGTTTGTGGAGATAGCGATCGTTGACGCTGGCGCGAGGACACTATTCAAGGGCACCTTCAAACCCGGCTGCCGGATAGACCCTATGGCCACGCGGGTTCACGGCCACGCCGCAAGAAGCCTCGCGGGCTCGCCGCCCTTCTGGGAGTTCTACCCTGACCTACTGGAGGTTTTGTGGGGGAGAAGGGTGATCGTCTACAACGCCCCCTACGACAGGAGGGTGTGGGAGGCAGAAGTAAGGAGCCTGGGGGCACGCGGGACCCTCGCAGGCTCGCTACCCGCCTGGGAGTGCGCCATGAGGCGCTACGCCACCTACGTGGGAGAGCCCTCCAAGCGAGGAGACGGCTACCGCTCCCAGAAGCTCGTTGGGGGGGACCACAGCGCCCTGGGCGACGCCCTGGCGGCACTGCGGCTGATCGAGGAGATGGCTGCGGAATGAGGGGGGGAGGCTGTCCAGGTGCGGGGAGCGGGTGGCGCAGTGACTTACGGGGTACCTACGGGCACCCACACCCGGCCCGAGCCGCCGCAGTTCTCGCATTCCTCTCCCCTGTAACGTCCGGTCCCCCCGCACGTGGGGCACAGGTCCTCGCCCGCGTTCTCGGCGCCGGGTTGCGCCTTGTCGCCGGGGACCATGGGCCCTTGTTCTTCCTTGCTCTCGCTCATCGCTTCCTCCTTCGAATTTAGCCCTTCGCCGGGTGTACCCACGCTACGGGGACCGGCCTGTTACGAAGCATTGCCGGGGTCGAAGCTCGTACCAACACCTCCTGCGACCCGGTCAAGATGTGCCTGTTGTGTACCCTCTGG
>JADDPY010000337.1:7344-12026 GCA_016781635.1 Rubrobacter sp. | reverse complement strand
CCGCAGGATCTCCCTGTTCTGGCTGCGGCTTCAGCTTAACCCTTACGCATGGCTAAGAGCTTGCGCCAATAGGCTGGATACTTTTCACACTTGCCGGTTCTGAGAGCGATTGCACAGCCTGTTCATAGCCTATTGCTACATAGGCTACTCGCCTATTGGCGCAGCCTCTAAGGCGGAGCAGGCTCTATCGGAAGTCGTAGCCGGTGAACTCGCCGTCCTTCTCGATAAGCTCGCCGTCGGCGTAGAGTTCGCCGCCCTCGCGGAGGTCGCAGATAAGGTCCCAGTGGACGCTTGAGTCGTTCTTGCCGCCGGTCTTCTCATAGGAGCGGCCGACAGCGAGATGGACCGTGCCCCCGAGCTTCTCGTCGAAGAGGATGTTCTTTGTCGCCCTCGGGATACCGTAGTTCGTCCCGATCCCGAGTTCACCGAGGCGCCTGGAGCCCTCGTCGGCGTCGAGCATCGCGTTCAGGTACTCCTCGCCCTTCTCCGCGCTCGACTCGACGACCTTGCCGCCCTCGAACCGGAGGCGAACCCCCGACACCTCGCGCCCGGCAACGGCGACCGGTATCCCGAAGTAGACCTCGCCCTCCGCCGAATCTTCGATGGGGCCCGTAAAGATCTCGCCGCACGGCATATTGTGCATCCCGTCGCCGTTGAGGAACTTCCGGCCCCCGATGCGGAGCTTGAGGTCCGTCCCCGGCCCCACGATGCGGACCTCCTCGGCCTTTTCGAGGCGCTCTATGAGCCTCCCCTGCTCCTTCGCCTTCTCCTTCCAGTAGGCGACCGGGTCGTCCTCGTTCAGCGCCATCGCGGCGAAGACGAACTCTTCGTAATCCGCGAGGCTCATCTCGGACTCCTGGGCCAGGGCGGCAGTCGGAAAGAGCGTCAGCGCCCAGCGGTCCTTGCCCAGTACGATCTCCTGTATCGCCTTGTCCCGCTTGCCGAGGGCCCGCTGCTTGCCCGGCTCCACGGCCGCCAGCGCCTTCGTGTTCTGTGACGCCATGATCGATATAAAGGCGTCGGCACCCTCGTAGATCGCCCGGGTCACGGAAGGCGTCTCCTCGTAGTGGCTCTCCCTTGCGCGCTCGAAGAACAACTCCTGCATCCCGGGGAGCTGGACCTGCGGAATCGGCACGGCGCCCACGTCGAGAAGACGCCCGTAAATCTCTTTGATCAAGGGCTCCGCCGCGACCCCACCGGAGACCACCACCTGATCCCCCTCCCCCGCCCCGATGGAATGCTCCACCAGCAACCGGGCCAGCTTCTTCAACCGCTCATCGACCATAAGAAAGCTCCTGCCTCTTCGAAAACCTCGAAAGAGCTTACCACCGCGAGCACCCACGCCCGGCAATCTCCACCGCGAGAGAGGCCGGACACGAAGGGCGCGTATGGAGCACACAGACCCAAACCGCCCGCCCCGATTAGCGCTAAACTCAGGCTCATGATGAGCGGTAGCGAAACTTGAACGCTTTGGAGCGCGTGACCGTAGCCTTAAGAGACCGAGAGCCTTCCATCCTGGAGCCGCAGGGGAAGCATGCCGCGGTGGCGCTCATGCTGCGCGAGAGAGAAGGCCTGGAGGTCTTCGTCATCAAGCGCGCCGACAGGGTAGGCGATCCCTGGTCGGGGCATATGGCCCTCCCCGGCGGCCGTCGGGAGCCCACGGACAAAGACGTCTACGATACCGCGTGCCGTGAGACGCTCGAAGAGGTCGGCGTGGACCTCTCAGGGGGCGAGCTCCTCGGCCGCCTCGACGACATGGGCCCGCGCAGCGCGGGGCGGCAGTTCGTCGTCTCTACCTTCGTCGTGGCCCTCGACGCCGAGCCGGGCCGCATCGATCCGAATGAGGTCGCCGAAGCGTTCTGGGTGCCGGTCGAGAAGCTAGTGGAAGAGGATGTCGAGATCGCGGACTTCCCCGGAAACTGGCCCGCTTTCACCTACAAGGAGCGCTACGTTATCTGGGGTCTCACCCACCGCATCCTCACGCAGCTCTGGGCCCTGATCTCCTAACCCGAACCGCCCCGATGAACCGGCGCTCTAACTCTGGAGTCCCTCCCGCGTAAACTCCAGCGCCGCCTTCATACGCGTCAAAATGACCTCCGGACGCGGCGTGCCGAGGGGCCACGGCTTGAGCTCCAGGCTGATGGCGCCGGGGTAGGCACTTCTTCCGATCTCGGCGAGAAACTCCTTGAGCGGCAGCTTGCCCTTGCCGGGGAGCCGGTGCTGGTCGCCCCCGGAGAGGTCGGAGTCGGAGAGGTGGACGTGGCGGGCCTGGACGCTGAGCTTCTCCCAGAACTCCATGAGCCCGACTCCGCTCGCCCCGACGTGGCTCGTGTCTATCGTGACGTCGCCGATGCCCACGAGGTGCTCGGGCTTGTAGCAGCTCTTCCGCCGGACGGTGAAGACCTTTTCGGAAAAATTCTTGGGCATGTTCTCGACGGCGACGGGGACGCCCGCCCCGCGTGCTTCCGCCAGGGCACCCGAGCTCCACCGTGCGAGAGGACGTCCGGGCGGCGGCGGATGAGCTACCACCACGGGACCCCCGATCTTGCCCGAGAGACGCGCGCTCCTGATCAGCGTCTCCTCGTCTCCGAGCCGCCACGCGCCCCGGTAGATGGGCGGGTGCAGGGCGAGGACCGGTATGCCGTGCCTCCCGGCGAGCTCGGTGATGTACGCATGCTGGTGGGTGTCCCAGCGCTCGTCCATCATCACCTCGACCCCGTCGAACCCGGTCTCGGCGGCCCACCCGTAAACCCGATCCAGCCCGAACGGATGCAAGGAGCCCGTGCTGAACGCCACGGGTACTGTCAACTAATGCCCCCTCAGCTCCAGAAACTGCCGCACCGTCGAGGGCGAGTGGTTCTGATAGTGGTTGTTTGCGTAGGCGAAGACCTCCCGGCCCTCCCCGAGGCAGCGGTCGACGAGGTCGCTCCACCAGCGGAGGTCCTGCGAGCGATCCTTTTTAGGCCCCGTGTGCCCGTGCGGAAACTCCCGCCGGTTTCCGAGCCAGCGGATGTAGCCGAAGGGCGCCGTCGCCGCGTCGAGGCGCGGCATCCCCGGATGGTCCACTAGCGTAAGGGCCGCGCCGCGCTCTCGCAGCATCTCCTCCAGGCCGGCGTCGATCCAGCTCCGGTGGCGCACCTCGACGGCGTAGCGGAAGCCGTCCGGGAGAGCGCGCAGAAAGCGATCCAGAACCCCCGCGCCCTCCGAGGAGAAGTCCGGCGGGAGCTGGAGTAGCAGGGGGCCGAGCCTGTCGCCCAGGCCCTCCATCGTACGGACGAACGCTTCGGCCTCACCCTCGCAGCTCACGAGGTTCTTTTCGTGTGTGATCTCCCGCGGGAACTTCGCCGCGAACAGGAAGCCGCGAGGCGCGAGCTCACGCCAGCGGGCGACCGTCGAGCGCTTCGGGGTGCCGTAGAAGGTCGAGTCGATCTCGACGGTGGAGAACCGTTTCACGTAGGCCGAGAGACGCGCGGCCGGCGGCGTGCCCGGCTCGTAGACCGTCCCCTCCCAGTCCGCGTAGGACCAGCCGGAGGTGCCGAGGTAGAGCCCCCGTTCGGGCGGCGATACCTCCCCCGCGTCCTCCTCGAAAAGCTTCGTTTGAAGGGGATCCGTCATAAGAAGAACTTCGATGCTAGCACAGGCACCACTACAGATAAATGAACCCGCGCCCAACCCTACCCGCCGGGATGTACTACGCTGCCCGAATGGAGCCCGTTTGCGACAAGCACAGGAGGGACGGCGCGTGAAGGTCTTCTACTCGGACCAGTTCGTCCTCCCCCTGCCCGAGGGCCACCGCTTCCCGATGAAGAAATACTCCATGCTCCGCGAGCGCGTGGACGAGGGGGGCATCTCGGGCCCCGGGGAGATGCGCATCCCCCACGCCGTCACGGACGAGGAGGTCTTGCGCGCCCACGACGCGGGATACCTGGAGAAAGTAGTCTCGGGGACGCTTTCGAAACAAGAGATGCGCAGGATCGGCTTCCCCTGGTCGGAGCAGATGGTCGAGCGCTCGCGCCGGGCTTCGGGCGGCACCGTGGGCGCCTGCCGGGCCGCCCTGGAAGACGGCATATCTGCTAACCTCGCCGGCGGAACCCACCACGCCTTCGCCGAACGGGGAGAAGGCTTCTGCGTTCTCAACGACTCGGTCATCGCCGCCCGGACGCTCCAGGCCGAGGGCCTGATCGGGAACGTGCTCGTCGTGGACACCGACGTCCACCAGGGCAACGGCACGGCCGCTATCCTCGCGGACGACCCGACCGTCTTCACCTTCTCCATCCACGGCGAGAAAAACTACCCATTCCAAAAAGAGAAAAGCGACCTCGACGTCGGGCTCCCCGACGGCGCCGACGACGGTGTTTTCCTCGAAGCGCTGGAGCCGGCGCTGGAGGAGGCCCTCGACCGGGCGGACGCGAGCATGGCGATCTTCCTCGCCGGGGCCGACCCGTACGAGGGGGACAAGCTCGGCCGACTATGCGTAACCCGACAAGGCCTCGCCGAGCGCGACCGGATCGTACTGGAGGCATGCCGGGAGATGGGCCTCCCCGTCGCCGTCACGATGGCCGGCGGCTACTGTCCGAGGATAGAGGAGACGGTGGACATTCACTTCGGGACGCTAAAACGGGCGGCCGAGATGGTGGAATCGTACAAACCGTGGCGAAGAGAGGAAGGTGCGGCGCATGGAT
>JADDPY010000337.1:0-7328 GCA_016781635.1 Rubrobacter sp. | reverse complement strand
AGCCTTACGAGGTCCCCGCAAGATGAGCGAGCGGCGGAGAAACTCCTGCGTCATCGTAGGCGCCGGCATGTCGGGCCTCCTCGCCGCGAACAAGCTGCAGGAAGCGGGCTGGAGCGTAACGGTCCTCGACAAGAGCCGGGGCGTCGGCGGCCGGATGGCGACTCGCCGCTTCGACGGAGGCTCCTTCGACCACGGAGCCCAGTTTTTCACCGCCAGAAGCGACGAGTTCAAGGGGATGGTCGGGGGCTGGCAGAAGTCCGGCGCCGCACGCGAGTGGTCCCGAGGCTTCGCCGATGCCGGTGGCAACCCAAACGAGGACGGCCACCCCCGCTATCGGGGCGCCGAAGGAATGACCTCTATCCCCAAACACCTCGCCCGAGGCCTCGACGTCCGCACCGGAGAGAAGGTAGTCCGCGTAGACGAGGACGGCGGAACCTGGCGCCTGGAGACGGAGTCCGGCACGAAGTGGACGGGCGACGCCCTGATAGTCACGGCCCCGGTCCCCCAGGCCCTCGACATCGTCGGGTCCGGGGAGTACGAGCTGCCCGGACCCGTGCGCGAACGACTCGAAAAGGTCTCCTACGATCCGTGCCTCGCGTTAATGGCGCTCCTCGACGGGCCGAGCGGCGTGCCCGAGCCGGGGGGCGTGCAGATCAAGGGGGAGCCGCTCGACTGGATCGCGGACAACAAGCTCAAGGGCATCTCGGAGGCATCCGGCATTACGATTCATGCGGGACCACGATGGAGCCAGGAACACTACGAGGACGACGAGGCGGAGATCACCGCCGCCCTCCTCGGGCTCGCCGGGGAGATGGTTGGTTCCAACGTCGTCTCCACCCAGCTCGCCCGCTGGCGCTACAGCTGGGTCTCCGAGTCACACCCCGAGCCCTTCCTTCTCGCGCAAAACGCCCCCGCCCTGATCTTCTGCGGGGACTCCTTCGCCCAGCCCAAGGTCGAGGGCGCCTCCCTCTCCGGCCTCGCCGCCGCGGGCGCCCTGCTCGGGGAAGAGTAGCCAAGGGTTCAGTTGGAGTACCTGCTGCTGGCCCACCTCGCGGCGACGCTGTTCATGGTCGGTCTGATCTGGTTTGTGCAAGTCGTGCATTATCCGCTCTTCGCCCGGGTGGGAGAAGAAGGCTTCCCACTCTACTCCGATGCCCACTCACGCCTCACGAGCTACGTCGTCGGTCCCCCGATGCTCCTCGAAGCGGGGACGGCGCTCCTCCTCGTATTCCTACGCCCCGAGGGGGTGCCGCTCTACCTCGCGATCGTCGGGCTCGCGCTCGTCGCCGTGATCTGGCTCTCCACCGCCCTCCTGCAAGTTCCCCGCCACACGGCTTTGGGCGCCGGCTTCGACAGGTCCGCGTGGCGCTGCCTCGTCGGGACAAACTGGATCCGCACCGCCGCCTGGAGCGCGCGTGGGCTGGTCGTTCTGGGGATGGCCGCCCTCGCGTTCCCCTGATCTTCGCCCGGTTCACAAGCCCGGTTGGCGAAAAGTAGTATAAGTGGTACTAATACAATACAAGACAATCAACTTTGAGACCCTCACGGAAGCGAAGCGGTCGGCAGAGAAGGAGCAGGGTCATGGGAACGAGGAGAGTGGCGCTTAAGCCGCACGCGGCGAAGATCCGATACTGGGTCGACGAGGGCCGGGGGGATGAGTGGATCGCCGGCGAGTTGAACACCACGCCCTCCAGCGTACAAAGCTTCCGCTCGCGCAACTCGATCTACCGCCGCGATCCCGTCAGGCGCGGCAGGCTCTCAGAGCATCCCGTAGTCCTGGAGGAGAACGACAGGGGCATCCTGCTCGTCACGGACGCGACCGACTCCGACGTCTTCGCCAAGGACTGGCGCCACCTCGTCGGCAGCACCTCCGGTGAGGTCCGTATGATCGTAACCCAGGACCGCGTCTACCTCGAAAAGGTCCAGTAGCCTTGGCCGGCGCTCCCTACTTCCCCGTAAATCTCCCCCTCGATGCGGCCGAGCGCCTGCACGGTGTGGTCGAAGACCTGCTCGAGAACGGCCACGAGGACCCCGCTCTCGAACGGGCATACCGCATCCTGGCGTGGCGCATCCTCGCTGCCAGGGGCGAGGGGGGCAACGGCTCCGTCCTCGTCGCGCGCATGGCCGAGGCAGCCCGGGACGCGGAGACCCTCGAACAGTACGAGGCAGCCCGGGACGACGTCCTGGGCCCCATCCTCGACGGCCTGGAGAGCGCCGAGAACCGCGACCCCTAAAGGGTTCGGCGAGCACGTCATCGTCTCCATGAACCCGGTTTCAGAGCAGCCAAAGCATTGACTTTGGGGTGCTCTAGCGTGTGCTAACCTCTCGATGATCCCGCGTTCCATCGGAAAGGTTCGACCGCATGCAGCAGGAGTTCGGCGCCCTCTTACAAGCTGTGCTCACGATCACCTTCGTGGGTGGGTTGGCGCTCCTGGCACAGTGGGGGCGAAAGAACCGGGGCGCAGAGATCAGCCTGGTCGTTATCGTACTGTTCCTTTCTTTCCTGGTGGCGGCTTCAGGTCTCCTGGTCGCGCTCGTCGCAAGATCCGGCGCCCTTCCACCGGACTTCCCCCTGGCCCTCTCGGCGAGCGGGGCCACCGTCCTCGTGATCGCGGGCATCATCGGCATCGCCCTCTGCATACCGCCGCTGCGTAGGATCATGAGCCGCCGCGCGCCGGCGACGGAATACGACGCGGGTTCCGGGGGCTTCGCAACGTCGAACGGCCCCTCCGAGGGGTACCCGCCACGCAGGTTCTGGTCGGACCCGGTGATCTTTTTTGCGATCTGGCTCTCGGTGCTCGTGCTGGCACAGAACCTGGCGACGCTCTTGATCTTCGCGCTCTCGCCGGAGGCGTTCGAGACCACCTTCTCAGCGGCGGGGAGGCTATCTCTGGTGAGCGTCGTCGCCAGCCAACTCCCGTTTGTAGTGGTCGCCGCGCTCGGGGTCGGCTTCGGATACCGCCGCAACCTGCGGGAGACCCTCGCCCGCCTCGGGTATGGCCCCATAACGCTCCGCCAGCTTGGCGTCGTCGGGCTGTTTATCGTGGGCACGCTACTCCTCTCCCTCGCCTTCGACGCCCTTTTCGCCGCCCTGCAGCCCGAGCTTTACAGCCGGGTAGGCGAGGTATCCGAGGGCCTCGTGAGCACGGAAGGGTTCAGCCCCCTCGCGGCGATCCTGTTCGGGCTACTGATCGGGGTCGGCGCCGCCGCCGGTGAGGAGACGCTCTTCCGGGGCGCCCTGCAGCCCGCCCTCGGGATACCGCTCGCATCGGTGCTCTGGGCCTCCCTGCACGTTCAGTACGGCCTGAGCGTCTTGCTGGTCTACATCTTCGTCATCTCGATAGGCTGGGGCATCTTGCGAAACCGCATAAACACCACCGCCACCTTCCTCGTCCACGCCGGTTACAACTTCTCCCTGGTAATACTCTCCTACTTTTCGCAGCTCTAAAGCAGAGCTCGGAAGGACCCTGCACAAACCCCGCCAATGGGCTGCCGGCCGGTAAAGACCCGTTCGCGAGGGATACAGCCTCAAGGAGTTAGAGGGTGTTGTGAGCTAGATCAGGGATGGCTTGTGCATGAAAAGTGTGGGAACACGAGGAACCGAGCCAACCGGAGAATCCGCGTTCTGATGCGGTCTTCACCCAAGTTCATGACACCCGCTATAACGTACGGAGAGTTTGCCGGGTGCCTCAAGGGCAGAGCCGAAGAACCGCTCGCGAGAGCACAGCGGTGGCTAGGCGGCGAGGGTGGCTTCTACGGGGCGTCTAGCGACTTCGGGATCTAGGTTGGTGGCGATTTGCAGCAGTAGCAGGCTGACTTCCAGGTCGAGGCCCTCGGCTATGCTCTCCAGGACGCGAGACGAAGGGTCTTTTTCGCCCCTCTCGATCTCGGCCAGGTAGGAGATGGAGACGTGAGCCCCCTCTGCAACCTGCCTGAGGGTGAGCCCGCGCTCGTTGCGCGCGCCCCTGAGCGTCTCACCGATTGCCGAGAGCAGGTCGGTCTTTTTGGGCTGGGGTCGAATCTCCACGGTCTTCATGATTTGAATTTTATACCCCGTTCCGCGCTAGCGGCAACCCGCCCGCGAGCTCTTTGACGAGCCTGACCTGCTCGGCGTTTACCTCGGGCGTGTCGTAGGGTGTCTCCATGAGCGCCGGCATCCCCGGCAACCCCTTGAACAACTCCGTCCATGCCTCCGTGGAGACGTGCCCCTCCCCTATCCTCTTGTGCCCGTCCCGCCGGCTGCCGAGCTCGTTCTTCGCGTCGTTGAGGTGCAGGATGGCGATCCGGTCTTCCATCGCCTCTCGGAGCTCCTGGGCGACCAGCCGTGCCCCCTCCGGGGTCGAAAGATCGTGGCCCGCGACGAAGGCATGCGCCGTGTCCACGCAGGCTCGCACCCCCGCCTCCCTGGCGACCATGGCCAAGTCGTCGAACGTGGAGCAGAGCAGCGACCCGGCCCCTACCGAGTTCTCGACCACGGGCTCCGCCGGGGGATGTTCCCCCACATCGGCCGCCGCGATCTCCCGTGCCCTGCCGAGCCCCTCGATCAGGCGCTCCATCCCCCGCTCCTCCCCGTCGCCCCCGTGGCTCCCCGAGTGAACCACGACATAACGTGCGCCCAGCGCGCCGGCCGCGACGAGCTCCGCCGCCAGAACCTTCGCGGAGCGATCCCGATGGTCCGGGTTCTGCGAGGCGAGGTTGATGAGGTACTTGGCGTGGACCACCACGGGAGAGATCCCCGCCTCCCGCGCCCCCTCGATGAAGTCCTCTGCCTCGGGGCGAGGCTGCGGCAATGCCCAGCCCTGCGGGTTGGAGACAAAGATCTGGACCGCCTCGAGCGCCTGTTCACGAGCCAGGCGCAGGGTGTTCTTTACGAGACCGCCCGAAGTGGGAAGGTGTCTCCCCACCCTGCTGGTGCGCACCGCCCCGTTGTTCGCTGCCTCGAACATGAGTGGGATTCTAGCGCGTGCTTGCTCCGGCGTGGCGGGGGATATAATCCAGGATAGATTTCGATTACGGAGGGAGCGGTTTTTATGGCCGTCGAAGGCAAAGTCGCAAAGATAATGGGCAAGGGTGAGATCGTCGTAAACCGGGGCCGTCAGCACGGTGTGCGCGCGGGGATGGTCTTCGAGGTTTTCGCCCCCGAGGGCGAGGAGGTCTGGGACCCGGACACCGGCGAGACCCTCGGCACCGTGGAAGACGTAAAGGCGAAGGCCGAGGTCACGGAGGTGAAGGAGAAGCTGGCGGTCGCCCGCCTCTCCGACGCCGGCTCGCCGTTCGGTGGCGCGGGCTTCGCTGGCATCGGCGATATGCAGGAGAACCTCCACCGCATCTTCGGGCAGATGTTCGGGGACAACGTGCAGGTGCAGGGCTTCGGCATGAACCCGAAAGATCCCGACGCCGAGGACCTCGAGGATATGCTCGGCGGCCCCTTGCAGGACCTGAGCAAGGTCCAGGTCGGCGACGCCGTCCGCGAGATCAAGCGCTAGCGGCGCCACCAACGCCTTCTTGACCTTCTCCCGCCTCCCGGTAACCTTCAGCCTCATCGCCGCCTGCGTCCTGGTTTACCTGGGCGCAGCGAGCGTGGGCGCCTCATCCGGTGGCACGTCTCTCGGCCTCCCGGTGGAGGCCCTGACCCTCGGAGCCCTCGTCCCCGCTTTCGTCGCCGAGGGCGAAGCTTGGCGGCTGCTGACGAGCACCTTCCTGCACTCGGGGCTGACGCATCTGCTGCTCAATATGCTCTCGCTCTACTTTCTCGGCTCCTTCGCCGAGGCCTCCTTCGGTAGGGGCCGCTTCTTCGGGCTGTACCTCCTTAGCGGGATCGCGGGCGGGATCGCCTACCTCTATTTCGGCTGGGACAGCCCCATGCAACCGGCCGTCGGTGCGTCCGGGGCCATCTTTGGCCTTCTGGGGGGTGTGTTCGGATACGCCATCCGGCGCGGGACGTTCTCCACTCGCGACCCCGTAATCGGACAGCTCCTCCTACTGACCGGCATCAACCTCTTCCTGGGCTTCTCGATCCCGGGCGTCTCGAACACGGCTCACCTCGGTGGCCTGGTCGGCGGCCTCGTCTACGGCTTTTTCCTCGCCCCGACGGTCTACTCCCGGAAGTGGCTCACCGCCCTGGCCCCCGCCGCGATCACCCTGGTTATCGAGGCGATACTCCTCGGCGTCTGGTATCTCATCTTCGCCCGATAATCTCGAGGCCAGACGCCCGAACCAGCAACGATCTTGAAGGGCGCCGTTCTGCCTGGGTGGCCCTAGTCGCCCAGGACGGTCATTAGGGCGAGGGTGGTCACGACGAGCGTCCCGGTGAAAAGGACGGCGGAGAGCCTGCCGGCGTTCCCGACCTGGGTCTCCGGGAGCAGGTGGGCAGCGCCCATGTACGCGAGTACGCCCCCGGCGGCACCGGTCAAGAGCCCTAGGGCCTCCTCGTCGGGCACGGGCAATGCCATCGTGGAAACTGCGGCGAACGGTATCGCGAGCCCCAGGACCAGGGTCGCACGCACGATCGTGGCGCGCGTCGCACGCGCGGCCACCAGGATCGCGGCGAGCGAGAGGCCGACCGGCACCTGGTGGACGAGGATGCCCAGCCCGAGCAGCCCGGAGACGGCTGCGGACGACCCGGCAACCGCCCCGAGCACGAAACCATCGGCGAGGTTATGCACCGCCAGCCCGACAAAGAGCGGCCAGAGGGCTCCCTTGACGACACCCCCCCCGGAGAGGTGGTCGGCGTGAACTCGACCCAGCGCTTCGGCCAGAAACAGGAGTACGAAACCGGCGACGAAACCCGCGATCGCCCCGATCCCGGCCATCTCCAGCCCCTCGGGGAAGAGATCCGCGAACGCAAGGGCCAGCAGGATGCCAGCCGCGATGGCAGCAGAGTAGGAGCGCCTCGAGTCGCTCGACCCTTTCCCAAAAATCGCCGCGAAACTCGCCCCCGAGAAGCCGGCCATCGCGAGCAGGGCGAGCAGGAGAACCGCGCTCATACGCTCACCACGCCCCCATCACGCTTCCCGATAGGGGGTAAACACGCACCCTGCAATTGAAAGTTTTTTTCAACGCTGTGCAAAACTTCTAAAGACATCCCGCGCACCTACCGTACACCTCGACGCTATGGGAACGAACCTCGAACCCCGGGTTCCGGGTGGGAAGACGTGCGGGATCCAGGGGGCACTCCTCGAACTCCGAGATGTCCCCGCAGGACTCGCAGATCATATGGTGATGGTGGTCCTCGGCGATCTCATACCGTGCCCCGTCGCCCAGGTCCAACCGGCGCACGAGCCCCAACGAGCCCAGCAGGTCGAGCGTCCTGTAAACCGTGACCATCC
>JADDPY010000111.1 GCA_016781635.1 Rubrobacter sp. | reverse complement strand
GAGGGCGCGGAGTTCGACAAGGAGGTCGTGATCCAGGCCGAGGATCTCGTCCCATACGTCTCCTGGGGGACGACTCCGGCTCAGACGGTCGGCCTCGACGACATCGTCCCCGAGCCGAAGAACGACGGCCACCGCCGGGCCCTGAAGTACATGGACCTCACGCCCGGCACCCCCATAAAGGAGATAGAGGTTGACACCGTCTTCCTCGGCTCCTGCACCAACGCCCGCATCGAGGACCTGAGGGCCGCAGCGGAGGTCCTGCGCGGCCAAAAGGTGAAGGACGGCCTCCGCGCGATGGTGGTCCCCGGCTCGATGCGCGTGAAGCAGCAGGCCGAGGAGGAGGGCCTCGACGCGGTCTTCAAGGAGGCCGGCTTCGACTGGCGCAACGCAGGGTGCTCGATGTGCCTCGGGATGAACCCGGATATCTTGCAGCCCCAGGAGCGTTGCGCCTCGACCTCGAACCGTAACTTCGAGGGGCGCCAGGGCAAGGGCGGCAGGACGCACCTCGTGAGCCCGGTGGTCGCCGCGGCGACCGCGGTGATGGGACGGTTCGCCTCCCCGAGTGAGCTCGGCGTCCCCGTGGAGGTGAACTAATGCAGCCGGTCGAGCGCGTAGTAGGGAAGGCTCTGCCCCTCGGCTGGAGCGACGTGGACACCGACCAGATCGTGCCGAGCGACGCCCTCAAGCGCATAGAGCGGACCGGCTTCGGCCAGTTCCTGTTCTCCCAGTGGCGTGAGGACCCGGAGTTCGTGATGAACAAGGCCGAGCACGAGGGCGCGGTGATCCTCATCGCCGGGGAGAACTTCGGGAGCGGCTCCAGCCGCGAGCACGCCCCATGGGCCATCCAGGATTACGGCTTCGGTGCCGTTATCGCCCCGTCTTTAGCCGATATCTTCAAGAACAACTGCTCGAAGATAGGGCTGCTCGCCATCGAGCTCCCGGAGGAGGCGGTCGAGAAGCTCCTCGAAGCCGTGCGGGAGGACCCGGCCACGGAGATCACCGTCGAACTCACCGAGCGCGTCGTCACCGGCCCGAACGTCTACGAGACGTTCGAGATGGACGACTTCACCCGCCAGCGCCTCATGGAGGGCCACGACGACATCAGCCTGACGCTCACCCACGAGGACGATCTCGAAGCCTTCGAGGGGGGACGCCCGAGCTACCTGCCGAAGGTTTTTTAGATTTCAGGCCTCAGCGGTCAGCAACCCGCCCTTTGCGATGGCTGATCGCTAGCAGAGCCGGGGCTCGGCACCGGTTGTCGAAGCGGTGTGCGGAAGGGCGATCTCTTCCGCGCACCGCTTCGTCGTTTCTACGGCTTTCGGCTCCCGTTTTTGCTCGAACCTCGCAGAACCTATTAGGGTAATCTTTCCGTTTCTCGCTCAGTTTCTCCCCCCGGCGATGGAAGGCGCCGCCACTTTCTTCGAGGTCGGGAACAGCCCGCCACGGAGCCCCGTCTCGCGCGGGGTAAGGACGAGGGCGGTTTACCTCGAAGAAAGTGGCGTGGTTAGGCGAAGAGGCGGGCTCAGATCTCCTCTCCGTTGCCTCGAGTCTCCAACCCTACCGGGTCTTCCCGGAGGGTCGTCCGTTTCCCGCAACCCGGACCCGGGCAATAGAGACGTATCCCACATAAACCGAGTAGGACGGAGGCCAACGATGGCCGAGGTAGTAGCCCGGGTCCGGTGGTTTGCTAAAGGGGCGGTAAGGGGCACCGGCGGAACCAGAACGACCTTGTTCGAGGACCGTGCTGGTCCCCGGGCGGGGTCAGACCGGTTGACCTTTGCCCCCGAAAAACCCGCCAGTAGCATGTACCTGCGCGACGGGCTGCTTATCCTGGGCGTAGTCGCGGCCGGGCTCTTGCTGGGCCGTCGCGGCACGCGGGGCGGGGCACCGTTCTCCCTGTCCTCCGATGCCGGGGAAACGCACACCTACACGACCGATCGAGCGGCCCCGGAGCCCGCCAGGGTTTCCGATCCTCCCTCCGGACCCTCGGGTGGGCCCGCGGACGGTCCCGGCGGCGGGACATCGGCTCTGCGCCGACCGGCACCGCAGGAAGCCGTCCCTCCGCCCACGATTCCCTTCTCTGCCGAGCCCCCGAGCCCGGAGGATCCGGCCGTCCGTCCCGCGGAAGACCTCGACCGGGCGCCGACCGTGGGGGTCCCCTCGGGCCTGTCCGCTAGCACGCCGTCCGGTGAGGGAGCCGCTACCGTCGAGGAACCGCTTGCGCCCCAAGAAGCGGAGCAGCCCCCCGCCGAAGAGGCGCCGAGCATCGTCGAGGAGCTGCCACCGCCGCCCCAAGCGTCTGAGGTGCAGCTGCCACCGCCGCCCCAGGCATCCGACGTGGAGTTGCCACCGGCGATTCAGGCATCGAACGTGGAGCTGTCCCCCTCGCCCTCGACCCCGGACGTGGCCGAGGAGTTGCCCCCCACACCTCCCACCGAAGAAGCGCCAGGCATCCTCGATGAGCTGCCACCGCCCCCCGAAGTGGCGGAGGTGGAGCTGCCACCGCCGCCCCCCGCTCCGGAGAACGTCCTTGACGAGCTGCCACCGCCGCCGGTTGCGGAGGAGCAGAACGTCAGCGATGTGACGGCGCCGCCGCCCGTAGAGCCCGTCGCCGATGCCCCACGGGAGGCAGAGCCGCGGAGCAGGAGGCGGGTAACGGCCACGCCGGCGGCCCGGCGCCTGACCAGAGAGCTCGGCGTCGATCTCTTCGAGGTCGAGGGGACCGGGAAGAACGGCAAGATCACGGTCGACGACGTGCGCAGGAGGAGCGAGCAGACGCAGCCTTAACGAATCTTCGGTCGAAGAGCAAGGGGAGGTCCACCGGAGACGTCTCCGGTGGACCTCCCCAAGCGTCGTGCGGCTTGTTCTACTGGTTGGAGCTGGAGGGCTGCATCCCGCTCGCGCTGTAAGCCGAGCCGTTGGCGGAACCGTTTGCGCTCTCCTCGCTCGCCTGCATGACGTGCACGGAGCCCGTCATCTGCTTG
>JADDPY010000532.1:9044-11942 GCA_016781635.1 Rubrobacter sp. | reverse complement strand
TCGACGACCTCTCCGGCCCGCAAGGGTAAGCCCGGAACCCCGAGCACCGTACCCATTCGCGGTGTAGCGTATGACGGCTTGCACGCGGGCCCATACGCCATAGAATGCGCTGCTCGTCATCGTAGGAGATCAAGAGTTATATAGAGAGGGCTTTGCCATGCGGGAGAGAGTACCGGAGAGATTGAGCAGGATGCCGGAGCTGGCACGGAACATCCTCTGGGCGTGGCGTCCCGAGACGCAGGAGCTCTTCTCGCGCCTCGACCCGGACCTCTGGGAGAGCACGGAGCACAACCCGGTCCGCCTCCTGCAAGAGACGGAGAATCTGCAACGCGCCGCGGAGGACCCGGGGACCGTAGCCCTGTACGGGCTCGCCGTGCAGGACCTCGACCGGTATCTGGAAGGTCAGGGCACGTGGATGGGTCACGTCTACCCCGGGACGGAGACGCGCGTGGCGTACTTCTCGGCCGAGTTCGGGCTGCACGAATCGCTGCCGATCTACTCCGGGGGCCTCGGCGTGCTCGCCGGCGACCACGTCAAGAGCGCCTCGGACCTCGGGCTCGGGCTCGTGGGCGTCGGCATCCTCTACGCCCAGGGCTACTTCCGCCAGCGCATAAACGCCGAAGGGCGCCAGGAGGAGGTCTACGAGCCGTTCGAGCCCGAGAGCCGCCCCATAAGCCCGGCGCTCTCCCCCGACGGGGCCCCGGTGACGGTAAACATAGGGCTGCCCGGCCGGGAACTTTTCCTCAAGGTGTGGAAGGTCGAGGTCGGGCGGACCACCATATACCTGCTCGATGCGAACCTGCCCCAGAACTCGGAGGAGGACAAGCTCCTCACCGCGCGCCTCTACGGCGGGGGATCGCGGACCAGGATTTCGCAGGAGATGATCCTCGGCATCGGCGGCGTGAGGGCGCTTCGAGCCCTCGGCCTCCGCCCGAACGTCTACCACATGAACGAGGGCCACGCGGCTTTCTTGGGCCTCGAAAGGATAAGGGAGCTCGTAGTGGCCGGCGAGGCCTTCGAGGGTGCCGTCGAAAAGGTCGCCGGGAGCACCGTCTTCACGACCCACACCCCCGTCCCCGCTGGCCACGATGCCTTCGCCCCCGACCTGTTCGACGAGTTCGCCGCCGGTTGGCCCGAGGATCTCGGTACAAACCGCGAGGGGCTCTGGTCCCTGGGCCGCAAACAGGAAGACTGGGGCGAGGCCTTCAACATGACCGTCCTGGCCTTCAACCTCTCCAGGAGCCGCAACGCCGTCTCCAAGCTCCACCGCGACGTCTCCCTCGGCATGTGGAACTACCTCTTCCCCGAGACGCCCGACGGCCAGGCCCACATCCAGGACGTCACGAACGGCGTCCACACGTGGAGCTGGCTCGCCCCAACGATGTCCGAACTCTTCGACCGCCACGCCGGGGGGCGCGCCTGGCGCCGCGAGGTCGAGAACCCCGCCGCGTGGTCGTTCGTCGCCAGCATCCCCTCCGGGGAGCTCTGGCACGCGCACGAGGGGACGAAGAGGGGGATGGCCCGCTTCGTCAACGCCCGTCTGGAGCTCCAGAAGGAGCGGACGGGCAGAAACGTGCAACAGGTCATAAACCCCGAAGCCCTCACCATCGGCTTCTCCCGCCGCTTCGCGACCTACAAGCGGGCGACCCTACTCCTCTCCGACCCCGCCCGTCTGCGCGCCATCGTGAAGGGCGAGGGACGCTCGGTCCAGTTTGTCTTCGCCGGCAAGGCACACCCCGCCGACGAGCCCGCCAAGATGTTTATCGAAGCCCTCTACAAGGCCTCCGAGGAGGACGACCTCGCCGGTCACCTCGTCATCCTCGAGGACTACGACATGAACGTCACCCGTCACCTCGTGCAGGGGGTCGACGTCTGGCTCAACAACCCGCGCCGCCCACTGGAGGCGAGCGGAACCTCCGGCCAGAAGGCCTCGCTCAACGGCGCCCCGAACTTCAGCGTGCTGGACGGCTGGTGGCCCGAGGCATACAACGGTAAGAACGGCTGGGCCATCGGCGAGCCCGTCGAGTATGCCTCCGAGGAGGAGGGCGACCGCGTCGACGCCGAGTCCCTCTACTCCACGCTGGAGAACTCCCTCGTCCCGCTCTTTTACGACAGGGACGAAGAGGGCATTCCCCTCGGCTGGGTCCGGGTGATGAAAGAAGCCATCAGCACCATCGCCCCCACGTTCTCCACTCAACGCATGGTTCAGGACTACGTCCACAAGCTCTACGTCCCACGGGCCACCAGGGCCCGCTAGCCGGAAGAGAATCCGATCAGTTCCCCTCCGCGCTTCCGCGCCGGCTATCGACGACGTTGTCCCACGACAAAATGCACGTTGCGATGTTGAGCTTACAACCCACGCCACCTCGATTACCGCGACGAACGTCAGGATCCCAGCGCCGACAAAATTGGCGACCGAGTACGAGAGCCGGGAAGGGTCGATCCAACCGCGCTGGTCGGCGGCGTAGCCCCGAGTATCTTCAGCGCCCCGAGTATGGATTTGGTTTCGAGCATTCCTCGGTCCTTCGTCCTTTCTCGTGGCGTTTCCGCCCTTCGGTGCCACCCGCTCACGGCGACGCCCGTGCCTACGGTATCAGCCCCCCACGCCCCCGCGCCCGAAGCGTAACAACGAAGGTATAGTGCCTCGAGGGTCTTGAGAGCGGGCAGAGCCCGAAAAGGAGGTGACCATGGCATTTTCTGGCCCCATCGTTCGTTGGTACGGCTGGGCGGCTGTACTCGGCGGGGTTCTGTTCGTGGCCTCCGACTTCGTAGCCCGACTCGTCGCCAACTTCAACGGCGGAGGGTCCGCGACGGGCGGCTACGCGCTCTGGACCACGCTATCGCTGCTCGCCCTCGGCGGCGCAGACTCCCAGCAACGCCGGCGCCTCTCAGCCACCA
>JADDPY010000532.1:7060-9015 GCA_016781635.1 Rubrobacter sp. | reverse complement strand
CCCTCGACGATCAGGAAGGCTTGCGAAGCCGCCTCTTCCTAGAACACGAGCACGCGCATCGCCTCGACGGCGCACGGATGCACCTCGTCGGTTGCCTCCAGGCCCGTGCGGTACGCCTCGAAGCGGTCACCCCCGCCAGATCCCTCAAGAACCCCTCGGCTACTGGCTCCTCGCCGAGTTCCGGATGCGCAAAAACAGCACCTTCTGCTTCCTCATCGCCTCATCCTCCTTTGCCGTTTACCAACTCCTCTTCGACGAGCTCTCGGATGCGGTTCCTCACCGACCGAAAGACCGAGAGGCGTTCGTCCTCTGTCCCCCGTGCGGCAGAAGGATCCGGCAGCGACCAGTGCAGGCGCTCCTTCGCACCCGGGAAGACCGGACACGCCTCGTTGGCGTCGTCGCAGACCGTCACCACGTAATCGAAAGGCTCCCCGAGGTAACGCTCGAGGGTCTCGGACTCCTGTGCGGAGATATCCACCCCGACCTCGCGCATCGCCTCTATGGCCTGCGGCCTCACGTGCGTCGCCTCGGTGCCGGCCGAGAACGCCTCGAAGCGGTCCCCGGCGAGGTGCCTGAGCATCCCCTCGGCCATCTGCGATCGGGCGGAGTTGTGAGTGCAGACGAACAGCGCGCGTAGCTTTCCGTTCCGTACCCCGTCCACTACCGCGCCCCCGCGGACTTCGCCATGCGCTCAACGAAGCCGTCGTCCGGCTGGCTCCGGCGGTCGCGGTAAGTACTCTCCATCGGGGCGTGCATTACGCGCTCCTCCTTATCGTAGATCGACGATGCGGCGCCCGCAGTATACGAACTACCGGAGCGCCTTTTGTTACATGGCGGTTAAACACTCTCCGTCGAGTCTTCCAGGGCCTCGCGTATCTCCTCGGCGGTTCTGCCGACCCCGATCAGGGTCGCGGAGGCGTAGCCGGTCCAGTCACCGTAGCCCAAGAGCCACAGCCGAGGCTCACCGGCAGCGCGCGTTCCCGCAACTCCGGTGGTCTCTATGCGGCCGTCGGACTCGACGACGCCCAGCGGCCTCAGGTGGCCGAGGGCGGGCCCGAAGCCGGTGCACCAGATGACGGCGTCTATGGGCTCCTCGGTCCCGTCGGCCCACGCGACGCCATCTTCCGTGAACCGCTCGAAGGGCCTGACGCTCTTCAGTGCCCCGCGCTCGCGGGCTTCTCTGACCGGCGGCAGCATCACGATGTTGCCCAAGGAAGGGTCGGGCCCTCCGCTTTCTCTCCCCTCTGCGAGGCAGCGTAGCGGGCGCTCGCGCGCTCGAAGAGGATGCGGCCGTCCACGTCGTCGGGGAGGAACTCGGGTTCCTCGAGCGTCACCCAGATGGCGTCGGCGACCTTGGAGACCTCCGCGATGATCTGGGCTCCGGAGTTGCCGCCCCCCACGACCAGCACGCGCTTTGCGGCGAAGGGCTCGGGGGAACGGTAGCGGGAGGAGTGGAGTTGTTCCCCGCGGAACTCCTCCCTGCCGGGGTAGTCGGGGACGCGAGGTGCGCTCCAGGTGCCGGTAGCGCTCACAACAGCACGTGCGCGTACCCTTACCGCTCCTATCCTCAAGGCGAGGCCGTCGCCCTCGCGGCGGACCTCCTCGATCCGGGCGGCGCGGTGCATGGGTAATGCGTAGCGCTCCTCGTAGCGGGAGAGGTACTCGACGGTCTCGTCGCGCGACGGGTACTTCTCAATCCCGCCCGGCATGATCCAACCGGGCAGGGAGCTGTAGAGCGCCGGGGAGAAGGCCGTCAGTGAGTCCCAGCCGTGCCGCCAAGCCCCGCCGGGGCCTCCCCCCGCGTCGAAGATCGCGAAGGAAAGTCCGGCGCGCCTCAGATAATAGCCAACGGTGAGCCCGGCCTGCCCGCCGCCGACCACCGCGACGTCCAAAACCCGTGTCCTCGCATCACCGTTCTCGTTCAACGTCCCACGATTCCGTTCTCGGCTCCTGAC
>JADDPY010000532.1:0-6926 GCA_016781635.1 Rubrobacter sp. | reverse complement strand
CTCGGGCTCCTCCGGAGGCCGAAATCCGCTTGCGGGCTCGACCGTGGGAGAGAGGCCTTCCCCCCTTGTGTAACAAGTGGCTGCACCATTAGTTGCGGCTTCGTTCGCGCATTCCCGGCAGCGGATCACGAACTGTTTTGAGCCGTGGCGACGTACGCCTCTCCGTGAGGTGGCCGCCCCTCGGTCTTGCGCTCGCTGTAACGATCAACGAGGTAGTCGGCCCGGTTCCGCGTCAGCAGCGTGAACTTGACGAGCTCCTCCATCACATCTACCAACCGATCGTAGTAGGTGGACGGCTTCATGCGCCCATCCTCGTCGAATTCCTCGTAGGCCTTCGCCACCGACGACTGGTTCGGGACGGTGATCATCCGCATCCAGCGGCCCAGGATCCTCAAAGCGTTCACGGCGTTGAACGATTGCGACCCGCCGCTGACCTGCATCACCGCGAGCGTCCGTCCCTGGGTCGGCCGCACGCCGCCGCTCTCAAGCGGGAGCCAGTCGATCTGCGACTTGAAGATCCCCGTGATGGTCCCGTGGCGCTCGGGGCTGCACCAGACGTGCCCCTCCGACCAGACGGACGCCTCGCGCAGCTCGGCCACCTTGGGGTGGTCGGGGCTGGCGTCGTCCGGCTGGGGCAAACCGCGCGGATCGTAGATCCAGGTCTCGGCCCCGAAGCTGCGGAGCAGCCGGTCGGCCTCCTCGACCAAGAGCCGGCTGTAGGAGCGCTCGCGCAGCGAACCGTAAAGCAACAGTATGCGCGGCGGGTGCGCCGACGGTCGCTCGACCGCCAGCTTCTCGAGCGTGGGCGGGTCCACAAACTCGGGCGAGAGCGCGGGAAACCCTGACACGGATCCTCCAAGGTAATGGTCGACCGCCTCGCCATCCTTCGACCCCGCCGTCCGCTTCGTCTCCTTCATCCGTACCTCCGTCGGTATCCGTCCATCGCAAAACAACGATGAAAGACGCAAAAAAATATCGCCCATGAGCGCTGTTACAGGAGCGCCTCGGAGAGCGCCTTGAACTCGGCAAGCGCCTCGCGGTCCAGGCAGTAGCAGGTGCGCGGCCCGTCTATGGTGCCCATCACGAGCCCGGCGTCCTTGAGGACCTTGAGGTGCTGGCTGACCGTGGACTGCGCGAGCGGCAGCCTGTCCACGATGTCCCCGCACACACAGGTATTCACGGAGAGCAAGAGCCGCACGATCCTCACCCTGGCCGGGTGCCCGAGCGCCTTACACATCCTCGCAAACCTCTCCTGGGTGGCATCGAGTTCCCCGGGGGTCTCCTCCGCCCGCAACGCTTCGGCGGGGCGGCAGCACGCGTTCTCACCCTCGGGGAGGGGACGCACCTGGATGTGCTGCTTCATCGTCATTGCACGATAAACTACACCCGCGCCGACAGGCTGTCAAACGCACGCCCCCGCACGTGAAGTTCCGGCCCCTTTCTGTACCAACGTTGGTATGAACATTACCGGCAACGGGAAGCCTCGGCGGCTCTTCTGTGTTACGGGCCCCCGCCCTCGGCGCGATCGGAGAGGGCGGGCAGGTCCACGAGGATTATCCTGCGCTCCCTGACGTCTATCAGCCCCTCACGCCTGAGGTCGGTCATGGCCTTAGAGACGGCCTCGCGGGTGGAGGCGATCATGCTGGCGAGTTGCTGATGGGTGAGGCGCAGCCCGATCGTCACCGTGCCCGCCTCGTCTCCTTCCCCTTCCTCGCCGAACCTCTCGCGGAGGCTCAAGAGCAGTGCTGCCAGGCGGCCCGCGACCTCCCGTTGCAGGAGGCTCCCGAGGAGCTCGTCGGTCTGCCTCACCCGCTTGGAGAAAGCCGAGAACAGCGAGAGTGCGACCTCGGGTTTGCGCTTCACCAGCCACGCCACGGCGGCCTTCCTGACGGAGGCGACGCGAGCCTCGGTCACGGCTTCGGCGAACTCCTCGTGGGAGCCGCCCTCCTCCTGGAGGTCGAGGACGCCGAAGACGCCTGCGTCCTTTAGGAGGGCGGTGGTGGCCTCCTTGGAGTCGCCGTAGATCCTGTAGGTCCTCACCACGCCCGAGAGTAGGAAGTAGAGCGAGTCCGCGGCGTCCCCGGGGGTGTACACCTCTTCGCCGGGACGGTAGCCCCGCTCGACCACTCTGAGCCCCGACCTCTCGAGTTCGCGGAGCATGGAGGCTTGCGCGGGCTCGGGAACGCCCTCGGCGTCAGAGGAACCGCGCCTCGCGTTCCGCCCGCTCGCGCGTAGGGAGCGACGCTCGCCCCCGAAAGGGGAGGCCAGCACCCCGGCTAGGGCGGCGGCGTAGAGCACGGCGGCGACCGAGGGCCTCTTGTGGACCTCGCCTGCGCACCGGACGATCAGCCCGGGTAAGGACGAGGCCAGCTTGTGCGTTATGCGTTCCATCCTAGCGATCCTCCGTTGGGGTCGGACTTACCAGGGGCTGTCGGCACCCGGCCTCCGGCTCCCTACGCGCGCCACCGTACGCCCCTGCGTTCTGGGGTTCGCCCATCGCCGGCCATGCGTTCCCCCAAGAGCAGGATGGTCGGGGCCCACAGGCCGACGAAGATCCCCGCCTCGCGCCTGCCCGTCAGGTACAAAGCTAGGGAGATCAGGATCGAGAGCACCGTCCCCGCCACGTAGACTTCCTTGCCCACTACCGCCGCCTCCTCTTTCGCGAACCACGCATCCCAAGCATGCTAACCGAGTCCGCGTTGCGGGGCTGTGAGCGAACCCCTCCGAAAGCGCCTCTCTCTGTAAGAACGAAGGTTACCCTACAGCATCAGTTAGGCTGCTCCGGAGCTACCCTTCCGGTGGAACGAGGAAGGGAGCGGCATGGTCAAGCAAGAGGGCTCGTCGAGTCGTCCGCCGCCGGCCGGTGGTCGGAGGCGTTGGGGGAACTGCATGGGCGAATAGGCCACCGCTTCGCCCGTTCCGAGGCCCGGGAGCGAGCAAGCGCTACCTGCTCGGTTTGCTCGGGAGGGTCGAGCGCAAGAACGGCTGGCAACTAGCCGAGGCTATCGGGGAGCGAGATCCACAGGGGGCATGTCGAACGGCTGCCCGAAGGCGCGTGGTCGGAGGTGCGTCCCGCCCGGGACGGCGGTGGCGGCAGACGCTCCTGGGAGTGGACGTGCGTAGATCTTGCCTCGGACCCGGAGAAGGGGATGCGCCGCTGGCTCCTGGTCCACAGGAGCACCGACGACCCCGAAGACCGCGGCTTCTACAAGGCCTACGGCCCCGAAAGGACGCCGATCGAGGAAGGAGATCCGGGCCGGTCCAGAAGCCCTCCCACGTGCAAAATCGCCGTTCGGGGCTTAGGAAACTTCTCCCTCGAGTGCTGAGCGAGCCTGGGCGAATTCCGTCTCCAGACGCTTCAGCAGATCCGGGGCCTCGATGAGATCGCCGAGGGTGCCCGCCTCTTCAAGTCGCGCGCAAATTTCCGCCATACGTGAGGCGCCCATGTTGGAGGAGCTGCCCTTGAGGGCGTGGGCCGCTTCCTTCACCCGCCTCGCATCGCCCTCGTCGAGGGCTGCGCGTAAAGCCTCCAAGCGGGGTGGCGCGTCTTCGAGGAATAGGCCCACGAGTTCGGCCAGTATGTCAGGCTCCCCCGGCACGGAGAGTTCGCGCAAACCGTCGAGCACGGAGCGATCCAGGAGAGGGGTATCGGGCGGCGCACCGTCTCGGGCGTCTTCGAGAAAGTTCGCCTCGCCCGGCGGCAAGGCCCAACGTTCGAGTACCGCACCGAGGTTCTCGGCCTTGACCGGCTTGGAGACGTAGTCGTCCATCCCCGCCCGGAGCGCCCTCTCCCTCTCGCCGCTCATGGCGTTCGCCGTCATGGCGATAATCGCCGTGCGCCGCGAGGCGCCCTCGCGGTCGCGGATCTCGGCGGTCGCCTCGTAGCCGTCCATTTCCGGCATCTGCACGTCCATGAGGACCGCCGAATACTCCTTGCGCGAGAGGGCCTCCACGGCCTCCGCGCCGTTGGCGGCGACGTCGGCGTGGTAGCCGAGCTTCTCGAGCATCCTCACGGCGACCTTCTGGTTAACCGGGTTGTCCGACCACAAGCACCGGGGTCCGCTCCTCGAGCGTGGCTTCGCGCAGGGTGTCGCGGGTCACGAGGGGAGTGCCGCGCCGCGCCGCGCCCCCCGTCCTGCCCATGATGGTCGCGAGGACGGCGCGTAACTCCGCCCGCCGAACCGGTTTGGTTAAGTAGGCCTCGACCCCGCACCGCCGCGCCTCCGCCCCGTCGCCGCGCTGGCCGATCGAGGTGAGCAAGGCCAAGCGGGTTGCGGAGATCGCCGCATCCGCCTTTATCCTCCGTGCGAGCTCCATGCCGTCCATCTCCGGCATCTGCATGTCCAGGATCGCCGCGTCGAAGGGCTCACCGCTCTCGGCGGCACGGCGAAGCAGGAGCAGACCCTCGGGGCCTCCGTTGGCGCTCTCACTCTCGATGCCCCACGGCGCGACCTGCCTGGAGAACACGCGGCGGTTGGTTTCGTTGTCGTCCACGATCAGTACCCGAAGCCCGCCGAGGTCGGCGAGGACCTCGGGCGCCTTGTGAGCAGCCTCGGGCCGCTTCTCCAGCGGCACCGTGAAAAAGAATGTGCTCCCCTCCCCGGGGGTGCTCTCGATGCCCATCTCGCCACCCATCAGGTCGACGAGCTGTTTGGAGATCGTCAGCCCAAGCCCCGTGCCGCCGTACTTGCGGGTGGTGGAAGCGTCGGCTTGGGAGAACGATCCGAAGACCCTCTCCCGCTGCTCCTCGGTCATGCCGATGCCGGTGTCCTCGACCGAGACGCGGACCACCGCCACGTCGGCCCGATCCTCGACCAGACCGACGTGCACGACCACCTCGCCGTGCTCGGTGAACTTGATGGCGTTGCCTATCAGGTTCGTCAGGATTTGCCTCAGGCGTCCCGGGTCGCCGCGCACGGTGTCCGGCACGTCGTATTCCACCAGGCTTGTGATCTCCAGACCTTTCTCGTGGGCCCGTCCGGCGAGAAGGACGGCCACGTCCTCCACCGCGCCCCTGAGGTCGAAGTCTATGGTCTCGAGGCGCATCGCTCCGGCCTCTATCTTCGAGAAGTCGAGGATGTCGTTGATGATCTCTAGCAGGCTCTCTCCAGAGAGGCGCACCGTCTCGGCGAACTCGCGCTGCTCGTCGTCGAGGTCGGTGTCGAGGAGAAGCTCGGTCATGCCGATGACGCCGTTCATGGGCGTGCGTATCTCGTGCGACATGTTCGCCAGGAAGGTGCTCTTGGCCTGGTTCGCGGACTCGGCCTCCTCCTTCGCGCCGCGCTCGCGGCCCAGGGCGCCCAGCAGCTCCAAGCGCCCGACCACCGCCCGGGCGAAAGCCGAGAGCAGGACCTTCTGCTCCTCGTCGAATTCCCTGGGCGAGGTATGAAGCAGGCACAGGGAGCCTACGGTATAGCCACCGGAGGTGATCAACGGGGTACCGGCGTAGAAACGGATGCCGTAGTTGACGCAGAAGTGCTGGGCCTTGAACTCCTCGGTGGCCAGGAAGTCGCGCACGACGAGGGGCATCTCCGTCTCCACGACGTAGCGGCACATGCTGCGCTCCCTGGGGTCCTGCCTCGCCTCGGCGAGATCCTCGGGCAGATCTCCCGACCAGGCCCTGAAGTACTGCACGTCGGCGAGGATCAAGTTGACCATGCACAGGTCGGTCCCGAAAACCCCCCGCACGTCGTCGACGATCTCCTGGAGTACGTCGTCCGCCTCCGGGCGTACCGCGTGCAGGTAGGTCAGCGCCGCCAAGCGCGCCGCTTCGAGCTTGTCTTGGTTCCCAGTGGCAACCGCTTCTTTCACGTTCCCCGTCCTCGCCTCGCGTGGCTAACGTGGTTTCTATTACACATCCAGCACCGTATTTTATCGACAGGAACGCGGGAGACTTTTAATGCCCCGCCCTATGTTCGCGTTCCGGCGGTCTTACTCCGCCGGTCCCCCGTGCTTGCGCGGCCCAGGACGTTACTTAAGGCAGGCGCGCCTTTTGCAGTGGCGCGCCTGCCTTCTCACCAGGAAGGGGCCTGTGGGACAATGCTCGCGGCCCGACCTACAATCGGGCGCGAATTTGGCTTCCAACCGGTGGACTGGACGGCCTCGCGATGAGGTAGCCCTGGGCGAAGTTCGCGCCATTCGCCCGCGCCTAGGCCAGCTCCCCCTCCGCCTCGACGCTTCGACAATGGTCTCGACCCTGAGGCCCAGGCCATCTTTAGGACCGGGCTGCGGGAGCCTCGAGACCCGGTGGTGCTGAAGGCAGCGGCGCAGGGTGCTTCGCGAGGGCCGGGATGGACGGCTTGAGGGCGCAGAAGACGTCGTCGAGCGGCAGGCGGGTCTGGACGCGGAACGCGACGATTGCAGCTTCCTCCAGCGAGGTGAGCACGGTGCTCTTGCACTGTCTCGGACCCATGGCAGGTCCTCCACGCCATCCCTCTTGGGGTTTACGCCACGCCTGCGGACCGATGCCGCTATCGACTCCTCGGAGTCCCGCGCCCCGACGCCGGGGACGGCCGCTAGGGCGCGATTGCAGGGGCGTACTCCCCCCGAATTAAAGGTTTTCTCTCCGGAGACCGATAAACGAAGAGAAGCGTAAAGGGCAAACCTACCGCGAGGTGGGGACGCAAAGCCTACGGGTCTCGGTGGCATGCGCACTGAGATGGCCGGGTTGCCGCGTACCCCACCGCGCCAGAAGGAGCAGCGGCATGTCGAGGACAGTTCTGAGTAATCTCGGGGGGTACGCAGCCGCCGCGTTAGCGGCGACTTTGGCGGCGATTGCGATCCTGTTGTCACAGGGATCGGCCTTCGGGGCAACGACGACGAGCTTCGAGGCCGAGACGATGAGCCTCGCGTCGGGCTCCGGGGGGAGATTCGCCGACGGCGCAGCGAGCGGCCAGTCCGCCCTACTCATGCATGCCAACGCCACC
>JADDPY010000156.1 GCA_016781635.1 Rubrobacter sp. | reverse complement strand
AGTATATTATGCGGAGGGCGCGAATTCGGCAAAGGCTTTACAAAGCGAGGCGCCATGCCCCTTGGAATGGGGGCCCACGCGCATCGTTCGTTTCGACGATACCGGCGTAACCGTGGGCCACGCTGCCACCCGTCCGCCCGCCTCCTACCCCTCCCAGACCCACTCATGCCAGTTGGTCGGAGTTACCTTATCCCTGAGCGCCCGCGCAATCATCCCCCGATGCCGCTGGTCGGCTCGGAGCACGTGATGCATGCGGCACAGCGTCCCCCGCGTGCCACTCATCACCTGATCGATATGGGCCTCGGCTAGGGGGACAGGATGCCGCCCGTGGGTAAGACGTGGCGTGAGGCACTACGGGTGCTCGAGCATCATCTCGTCCGGGTGATTTGGCAACGCTGGCAGCCCTGCGAACTGGCAGGGCCACGGCAGGAGTCTGCGCGCGAGCTAGATTACTCGCACATTCGCTAGCCCGCCACCGCTAGCTCACCCCGTCCAGGTTGCAGGGCCGAAGAGCGGCCAGCGGGAGCGTGCCTTGACGGTCGGTCGGCGGGTAAGAGCCTGCAATGGGGCAGCGACAACCGCGCGCCGACCATTGACATAGAAGCGTTGGACAGTGTCACCTAGGAATATCGTCACAACCCGCCGAATCTTGGTGCTCATAATCGTAGGATGCGGACCAGCTGTGCGCTTCCAGGAATGTTACCGAACATGATGAGAACCAAGCCTCGACTCTGCGGGCAGCTGGACTGGCAGAACCGTCCATCTCGTCCCCACCACCACGTGCGCAGTGCTACCGGAGCGCCGCCCCTGCCCGATCCACCGCAATTCAAGGACGGTCAGGATGCCGCACCCGCCGAGGGCGCAGTACGGTAGCTGATCGGGTGACGCGGAACGTCCGTGTTATGTGGGAGCAGCTGGAGATGGTGGCGCTCACGCATCGTGGCATATGTGCTGCCCGCGCATGGCTAGGGCGGCCTCGGTGCTCGCAGCACATGGCTCCCGGACGTGCTACGGCGGTCCGCCACGGCCTCGTGGACGCCGCCGGCGCACCAGCCGTTGGGCAGGCAGGTACTCCACCCGGCGCTGATGCACGCGCCGATGCAGTTCGTAGAGGACATCCAGCAGCTGGTCGAGCGGCAGCCCTCCCAGCGTCAGCACCATCTGCCGCAGGTTGCTGTCCAAGCCCACCAAGACGCTTGGCTCCCCGGCTTGAGGGCTGGCCCCCCGAACCCACGCCTCGGCCATCGCTTCCGCCTCCGCTGCCGTCGCCGTTGGACTGATCGTCAGCGCATGGACGTGCTCGGGCGCCGCCCCGAGCACCGCCACAATCCGGGCAAAGGTTTGGACCGTCAACTCGCCTTCGGCGCGCTCCAACCGCTCAATCGTGCTCTTGGAGGTCTGCGCCGCCTCCGCTAACGACTCCTGCGTATAGCCGCGCGCGTGGCGGATCGTGCGGATGTACGCTGCTACTGCCTCCATCGCCATGCCGCCTATGATAGAAAGCATGGCACTATTTGACGACAGTATATATGAAGATATAATCTCTTTAGATCTGACGATAGTACTCTATCGGCATGTTCGCGGGGACGATGTTGCTGCCGCGAGCTGCGGTCGTGATCCGTAAGAACCATCGGTGACCCACGACTGCCGGGAAGATGGTGACGTCCCAGGCACCATGTGCGGCGCGGCGTGGAGTGTTCGGAAGTTCAGCTGGAGCCTATCCGCATGAATCTGTTGCAGCGCTTATGGGCGCTTCACGGCGCGCAGCGTCCGCTTGAGGATTTTTTTACGGAGGTGGTGGCCCACCTATTTGCGACCTCGCCCGCCATGCTCCGCGCGTGGCTCGCGCAGGCGCAGGTACTCGACCCCCAGCCGTATCGCTCGCTCCAGGTGTCCACGCAAGTGTGGCAACGACCGTTGCCCCATCACCCCTTCCCGAGCCGGTTCGATATGCTCGTGGAGCTGTGGGATGGGACGCTCTGGAGCTGGCTCGTGCTTGAGTCGAAAATCGGCGCGAGCGAAGGGCCGGACCAACTCCGGCGGTATGCGGAACTTCTGGCGGCACAGCCAGCCCTCCGCGAGCGGGTGCTGCTCTACGTCACGCGTGGGGTGGATCGCAAAGAGGCTGAACCGCTCGTACACGACCTGCCGGGCGGGCCGGTACGCTTTGTTCAGCTGCGCTGGAACCACCTGTATCACTTTCTGCAACAGCAACCAACGACGATGCTGATTCGGGAGATACAGGCCTTTATGGAGGAACACGGCATGGCACAACCGACGCGGTGGACACCTCAAGATGTCCTGACGCTGACCAATCTCCGCGACGTCGTCCAGCTCATGAACGCCTGTCTGGATAACGACATTCGCAGCAAGTTCCAGGAGGTGCTGCGGGTTGCTCCGCGGGTTACAGGCACGGTCCAACTGGCGAACGGGCGGTACTTTTTGTGGGGCGGCCCCGGCCCCGAGTGGTGGGTCGGCGTCGGCTTTTGCATGCCCGTGATGGACGGGACGGAGTATCCGACAGTCCGTTTCCAGGTTGAACTCGCTAGTCCAACGGGGACGCCGACCCGCGACACGCTCCTCATGGCGCTGCGGGAGATCAGCGGACGACCCCACTGGCGGGGCTACCAACTCGATAGCACGCGCGGTACGTTCGGGGTGTATCAGGAACAGTCACTCGCACAGTTCCTGATAGAGGATGATCAGGTCAGCGCGATCAAAAGCTATCTTCTCTCGGTATTAGACGAGGTCGGCGTGCTAACGCCGATGTACGGCGCTTTACCCTGGGCTACACTTCCGCCCATGGAGAGCGAAACGAATAGAGAACCGAGCTGAACTGCAGCAGGCTGGTACGGTGGTGTTTACACGGGAGTTGCGCACGGTGCGGCCACCTCTCGCCGTCCATCCGCCCTCCTTTACCCCTCCCACACCA
>JADDPY010000589.1:6982-12149 GCA_016781635.1 Rubrobacter sp. | reverse complement strand
GAGACGAATTCACACCGCATTGGCGCCTCTGCGAAACTTCCGAGCGTGCGCGGGGGCGAGAAACCGACGGGCTGAAGCAGCGAGCGGCGCGGTCGGGCTATCGCCTCAAGTGGGGGTGTGGCCCCCCGAGAGCTCGTAGATAAGCGCGGCTACGGTTATGGCTATCGTCCCCAGAAAGACCAATACTCCCAGAATACGCACCAGATTCTCTTTGATCATGCTCTCCTCTTCTTGTTTTCGATTGCAGAATCTTCCTTGGACCTCTCTTCGAGGACCCGGGCGAGTTCGTCTTTCAGCTTCTCCTCGTTCCCCGGGATAAAGCCATTTTGGACGAGCTTGATCTCGCCGTCCTCGATCAGGAACGACCTCGGTACCTTCGTTACGTTGTACAGGGAGGTCAGTTCCCCCTGGCCGTCGAGGAGCACCGCGTACGGGACGTCGTTTGAATCCCTGGGAGCGCCGCCTATGTAGACGGCGGCGAAGGAGACCCCTTCGTCCCCGTACTCGCGGGCCAGCTCGGCGAGTTCCGGGCGTGCCGCTATCGAATCCCTGTTGAATACGCTCCAGAACGTGAGCACGTATACGCCCTTGTCGGAGAGCTCGAAGCTACCGCCGTCCTGGCGACGCGCCTCGAAGGTCTCTGCCACCTCGCCGACGTTCGGGGCGGGCCCGGGGAGCGTGAGGTTACCGGTCGCGGTCGCCTCGCTCCCGTAGAACCTGTAGAAGCCGGCGACGGTCAACACCACGAATAGGACCAGGACGAGCCGCTTCATGGACCCTGCCGGTTTCTTCTTGAGGAGCAAAGGATACGCATAACGGCGTCATTGTAACGGCATCGGGGGACGGTGTCCCGTCCTCCGATACCGTAGGCGAGCTTGTCCATCGGCGCGGGCTTCTGTACCCTCGTGGACGATTTGGACCTCGACAAGAAAACACGCACACGCGGAGAAGCGCTATGAAGCCCCTGCTCGCCTGCCTCTTGCTGCTCGCGCTGCCCCTGCTTGCCGGCACGAACGAGGCCGCGTTGCAGGAGGCCACCTCGCAAGGTCCGCGGGAAGCTCCCGCGGAGACCGTCACCGTCCCTCAGCTTCCCGAGGTCGCGGCGCGAGCCTGGGCACTCGTCGATCTGGAGACGGGGGAGTACCTGGTCGGAGAAAGAGCGGATGCCAGGCTACCGATGGCCTCGACCACAAAGGTCATGACCGGGCTCGTGGCGTTGGAGATGATCGCGGAAGACGGGGCGGATCTCGACGAGGAGGTTATCGTCTCGGCGGAAGCGGCAAGCTACGCCATCCCCGCCTACAGCAACGTCGGGCTCTTCGCGGGCGACACCCTGAGTGTCCGCGAGCTGTTGATGGCTACCCTGATCTCCTCGGGCGACGACGCCGCCTACGCCCTGGCCGAGCACCTCGGCGGAGGCGGGGGCGAGGCCGGCGTCGCGCGCTTCGTCGCCATGATGAACGAGAAGGCCGAGGAGATGGGCCTCCGCGACACCCGCTTCGAGAACCCGGTGGGCTTCGACGCCGAAAACCACCACACGACGGCGGGGGAGCTCGCGCGGACCACCCTGGAGGCGTACGGCCACCCGGAGTTCGCCGAAATAGTCGGCCTCGGGGCAGCGTCCATTACCACGGCGGACCGCGAGATCCCGCTTCAAAACACGAACGAGCTGCTCTACTCCTACGCACCCGCCATAGGGGTGAAGACCGGGACCACCCCAGCTGCCGGGCCGAGCTTGGTCTCGGCGGCCCTCTCGGGGGACGAGTCGTACGTCGCCGTGGTCCTCGACGACGAGGACCGCTTCAACGACTCCGCCGAGGCCCTAGAGTACGGCTTCGCCGCCCACGACCGCCGGGGGGTGATCCGCGAGGGCGAGAGGTACGCTGAAGCCCCCGTCCCGTACCGGCGGGGCGAAGAGATAGGGCTCGTCGCCGAAGGGCCGGTCGATGAGCTCGTGGGCGTCGGCGAGCCCGTGGAGCAGCGGGTCGAGGTCGTGGGGGAGTTGCCCCCGGAGGCGCGTCCGGGGACCCGCCTCGGAAAGGTCGAGGCTTACGTCGGCGGCGAGAAGGTCGGGGAGAGCCCGCTCGTCGCGGGAGAGGGGTATGAGGAGGCCTCTATCTTCAGGAAGGTGTGGTATACAGCGGGCGGGATCTTCGACTAGAGGATTCCGAAAGCACCCTTTTGGGAAAGGGAGGTGCGAGATGATCCTGACCGTCACCCTCAACGCAGCCGTAGCGCGAACGCTCGTCGTCCCGAGCCTGACGCTCGGGGAGCGCCACCGCGCACCCGAGGGGATCTCACTGGCGGGCGGCAAGGGCATCAACGTCGCCCGGGCCCTACGCACCCTCGACGTCCCGGTCCTGGCTACCGGCCTCGTCGGCGGGCGCGACGGCGACGCCATCCGGGACGGCCTATCGGAGGCCGCCATCCCCTTCGACCTCGTCGAGATGAGGAGCCCGTCGCGCACCTCCACGGCGATAGTGGACCCGACAAACGGGACGCAGACGGAGATAAACGAACGCGGCCCCGAGGTCTCCCCGGAGGAAGCCCGCGAGTTCTCCCGGCGCCTCGAGTTCCTCATGCAGTACGCCACGGCGGTGGTCTTCGCCGGGAGCCTGCCGGCAAACCTGGACGAGGGTTACCTCGCCGGCCTCGTACAGAAAGCCCGCGACAGGGGCCTGTATACGGTCGTGGACGCCCCGCCGACGGTCCTCAAGGCGGCCCTGAAGGAAGCGCCGTCGCTCGTCAGCCCGAACCAGCACGAGGCAGAGAGCGCGGCCGGGTTCGACTTTATAGAAGAAGAAGACTTTTTGCGGGGGCTGAGGAGGCTGATCGAGCTCGGGGCGCAGGGGGCGTGCATCACCTCGTCCTCGGGCTACTCTTACCTCACGGCGGAGGGTGGGGTGGTCTCGGCCCACGCTCCCGAGGTCGAGGCGCTCTCGACCATCGGCAGCGGCGACGCCTACCTCGCGGGCCTGCTAGCCGGAATCCTGCACCGAAAGCTCTCGCCGGTCGAGGCCGTGCGCCTCGCGGCGGGGTGCGCGGCGGCGAACGCCGAGACCCTGGGCGCCGGGGTCTTCGAGGCGCGGCGGGCCGAAGAGCTAGCGGAGACGGTTCGGGTGGAGGTTTTCTCCGAGGTTTTCGACCGCGGCACCGTGTAGACGCCTGCCGGGAACGGGTAAAACGTCGTGTTAGAATCGCGACGTTGTAAAAGGTCATTTCAAATCTGGAGGTATTTTTATGGCGGTTGCCGACGTTAGCGATGCGAACTTCGAGAGCGAGGTCTTGCAGGCCGACAAGCCGGTCATAGTCGATTTCTGGGCGCCCTGGTGCGTGCCGTGCCGGCGGGTCTCCCCGATCCTCGACGAGATGAGCGAGGGCCGCGAGGACGTGCGCTTCGTCAAGGTCAACGTGGACGACAACCCGCAGACCGCCATGGGCTACAGCATCACGAGCATCCCCACGATCGCGCGTTTCGAGGGCGGACAGATCCAGAAGCAGGCAGTGGGCGCCCTCCCGAAAAACCAGCTTGCCGCTCAGCTCGGATTGTAGAGAGGCACGTTCCGTACGGCGCGAGCGGTACGCGGCGCGATTGCTTGTCGTAACGGGCTCCGTTACAATCTCGACCGTATCGAAGTAGAACAAGCCCGGCTTCCCGATGCCCCTCGGGGAGCCGGGATCGCAAGGAAATCGAAGGAAAGAGGAGGCAAAATATTATGAAGTTCAAGCCGCTAGGCGCACGCGCTCTGGTACAAATGATCGAGCGCGAGCAGACGACGGCCTCCGGCATCGTGCTACCGGATACCGCCAAGGAGAAGCCGCAGACGGCGAAGGTAGTTGCGGTCGGCAACGGCAAGGTTGACAAGGACGGCCAGAACGTAGCCGTCGAAGTCTCCGAGGGCGACGTCATCGTCTTCGCCAAGTACTCGGGGACCGAGATCACGCTGGAGGGCGAGGACTACATGATCCTCGACGCCGACGATATCCTCGGGGTAGTCGAGGGCTAGACCTATCAGGCTCGGGGGCCCCTGCCAAACCGCGGCCCCCAGGCCCCTCGGGCGCCGGGCGATCCAGGACATGGACCGCCCGGCGCCCCTCTTTTCGGGCCTTTACGCCGCTCGCATGATGCTTTTCTACGCAATCCCAGGGTCGCCAAGGACTTTCCCGCCGATGGGGGGGGCCTAGGTCGTGCGCGCGCTGCGAAGAGGTGATCGAGGCCGGGAGGTCGTTGACCTCCAGACCCGCCTGTTGGCCCTCGGTCTGGACCTCGCCAACCGGGGGATAGACGGCGTTTTCGGACCCGTTACGGAGCTTGCCGTGAGGGCGTTTCAGCAAGGGATGGGCATCCTCGCCGACGGGGTGGTCGGGCCTATCACGTGGCGTGAGGTGTACGAGGCCGGCTACCGCCCGGGCGGGCGTCTGTTGTACCTGCGCCAACCCCCCTTCAGGGGCGCCGACGTCACCGAGCTCCAGCGCATGCTCCACGACCTCGGCTTCGACCCCGGCGCCGTCAACGGGCTCTTCGACGAGCGGACCGCCCGCGCCGCGAAGGAGTTTCAGCGCAACGCCGGGCTCGTCCCCGACGGGGTTATAGACGATGGGGTCTTCAAGGTTCTGAACACTTACGCGGCCCAAAGCCTCGGCACCCACCAGCTTCCGGACAAAAACGGCGGCTACTTCCCGGAGGACCTGTTCTCCGGCACGATAGTCGTCGATGCCGCCCACGGCGGGCGCGACGTCGGCTATAAGTGTCCGAACGGTCTCACCGAGGCCGACCTGAACCTCGCCGTCGCCCATGAGCTCGCCCAGATCCTACCCGCCCGCGAGGTTCTCTTGACCCGCAGCGAGGACGAAGAAGTCTCGAACTCCGACCGGGCCTTTCTCGCCAACTCCTCCGGGGCGAAGATGATCGTGTCGATCCACCACGCCCACCACCGCTCCCCGCTGGCGAGCGGCACGGCTTCGTTCTACTTTGAGCGCCTCGGCTACCGCTCGCACCGGGGCCGCATGGCCGCGACCTACGTGGAGAAGGGCGTGAGCCGCGCCCTGGGCATGACGGACATAGGGGAGTTTGGCCGCTCCTACGACATCCTGCGCGAGACGAACATCCCGGCGGTGATGCTCGAGCCCCTCTTCCTCACGAACCCCGAGAACCTGGACCTCGCCT
>JADDPY010000589.1:0-6942 GCA_016781635.1 Rubrobacter sp. | reverse complement strand
CGGAGCCCTCGAGCTATACGCCGGCCGCGACGCGGCCTTTATAGCGCAGTAAACTTGTGATCCGGGTTTACTCCCACCCCGCCTGCGCCCGGCACCACAACCCCAACTCCGGGGTCGAGGCCCCCGAACGCCTCGCCGCCGCCCTCGAAGGGGCCCGCCGCGCCCGTTCCTCCGGGCTCGACCTGGACTTCCTTTCCCCGGGGCCGGCCCCTCGCGAGGCGCTAGAGGCCGTTCACGACCGCCGTTACCTCGACGACCTGCGGGCACTCTCGGAGGGTGGTGGGGGATACCTGGATGGGGACACGGCCACGAACTCCCACTCCTGGGAGGCGGCAGCCCTGGCGAGTGGCGCCGCAGCCTCGGCGATGGAGGGTGCGCTGGAAGGGGGCACATCATCCTTCGCGCTGGTTCGCCCGCCGGGACACCACGCCGGAGCGAACTACGCGATGGGATTCTGCTTGCTCAACCACGCCGCGGTCGCTGCTGATCACGCCCGGTCCCTGGGGGCCGGAAGGATTGCCATCCTGGACTGGGACGTCCACCACGGCAACGGTACACAGGACATCTTCTACGAACGGGGGGACGTGCTCTACCTCTCGGTACACCGGAGCCCTTTCTACCCTGGTACCGGCCGGCTCGACGAGGTGGGACATGGGGAGGGCCGCGGTCTCACCGTTAACGTGCCGCTCCCGGCCCGCTCCGGCGCCGACCGCTACGCCGCCGCATTCGCGGGGGTGCTGCTGCCGGTTCTGAGGGAGTTCGAGCCGGAGGTCGTGATCGTCTCGGCCGGCTACGACGCCCACCGCGATGACCCACTCGGGGGCATGGCCCTCGACGATACCTTCTTCGGGGAAGCCTCCGCCGCGATAGCCGCCCTTACACAGGAGATACCTGGCTGCGCCCCTCCAGCCCTCGTCCTCGAGGGCGGCTACGACCTCAAGGCCCTCGCCGGCTGCGTGGAGACGACCATCAGGGGGCTGGACGGTGGCCGTACCCCGCGGTGGAAGTACCGCTCCGAACAAGCTCCCGCCCCCGTGCGCGAGGCTCGGGAGGTGCTGGCCCCGTTCTGGGAGAGCCTGCGGCGTTAACCCCGGAGCGGGCTGGTCAAAGGCGCCCTCTTCGGTATAATGGGCCACGCAGTCGGGACGTAGCGCAGCCTGGTAGCGCGCCTCGTTCGGGACGAGGAGGTCGGAGGTTCGAATCCTCTCGTCCCGACTAGCCGGGGATTATCCCTATTTTTCAAGTCCTTCGCCGAGATGGTCCGGGTGTCGGTCTGCCGTGCATCCATCTAAGCTTTCTCCGGCAGGTCCTTGCTCATAAACACGCGCCGGTATCCGTCGTCGAGCCGTCGGTCGATCTCCCGGAAGCCTAGCTTGTGGTAGAAGGCGATATTCTCCGTCATGAGCTCGTTGGTGTAGAGGCTGACCTCGCGCAAGCCTTTCTCGCTGGCGAACTCCTCGGCGAAGCGCATCAACTCGCGTCCCAGCCCCGAGCCCTGGTGCGACGGATATACGGCTACGTTCTCCACGAGCGCTGCGTCCCCGACTGGCTTGAGCACCAGGACGCCGGCGATCGCGCCCCCGTCGGCCAGAACGTAGACCACGCCTTCCCGGATCAGGGCTTTGTAGTCCGCGAGCATGGGTGCGGGCTTCTTGCCGATGCGCGGGACGTACCCCGAGTACGCCGCGCAAACGCAGGCCGCCACGGGCTCATGCTCCCCGAGACTCGCCGACCTTACGCGGGCGTTCACGATCACGAACCTCTTACAGGTCAACCTCTTCCGCTTCCTGCATAAGACCGCTCCAGTCGGTGTAGAGGCCTTCGAGGGCCCCCTTGAGCTGGCGGTGCTCGGTTACGACCTCGCGGGAGCGCCTGCCGTCGGCGTAGAGCTCCGAGGTCGCGAGCTCTTTTTCGAGCTTCGCGACTCGGCGCTCGGTCGCGTCGATCTCGCCCTCCACGGCGACGAGGCGCGTGGCGACGATGTTCTGGCGCCCGTTCAGGCCGGGCCGGACCCTTCGGCGCGGGGCCTTGCGACCGCCCTCCTTGACGTCGAGGCGGCGGTGGGCGCGGTAGTAGTCGTAGCCGCCGAGGTAGTTCACGAGCTTCTTGTTGTCGAGCTCTACGATGCGCGTGGCTATCTTTTTGAGGAAGTAGCGGTCGTGGGAGATAAAGAACAAGGTGCCCGGGTAGCCCTTCAGGGCCTCCTCCAGCGCCTCGCGGGCGGGGATATCCAGGTTGTTTGTCGGCTCGTCCAGGAGGAGCAGGTTGGCGCCGCTCACGACGATCTCCGCGAGGCTCAGGCGGCTCTTCTCGCCCCCCGAGAGTGAGGAGACTTTCTTGAAGACATCGTTCCCCGAGAAGAGGAACGCGCCGAGAAGCTCGCGGGACTCGGGGGCGTCGAGCCCGGTCGTGTCCATCGTCTCTTGCAGCACGGTCTTCGAGCCTTCGAGGCGCTGGAGCTGCTGATCCTGGTACTCCGCCACGACGTTGTTGCCGAGGCGAACGATGCCGCCCTGCGGGTCGAGCTCGCCGGTGGCGAGGCGCATGAGGGTGCTCTTGCCGGTGCCGTTCGGGCCGAGGAGCGCGACCCTCTCCCCGCGCTCGACGAGAAGTTGTAGCCCGTCCAGCAGCGGTCCGCCGCCGTTGTAGCCGTAGGTCGTGTTCTCCATCTCCAGTACGACGCGCCCGGCGCGGGATGTCTCACCGGAGAGGTCGAGCTTCATGCCGCGCTTGCCGCTCTTCGGGCCCTCGACCTTCTCCATGCGATCCAGCATCTTCTGCTTGCTCTTCGCCTGCTTCGCCTTGGTATTTTTGGCCTTGTTTTTTACGATGAATTTCTCGAGCTGCTCGCGGCGCTCGGAGTTCGCTTTCGCCTTGCGCGTGAGCTGCTCGTCGCGAGCCTGCTTCTCCGAGACGTACTTCGTGTAGTTGCCCGTGTAGCGGGTCAGCTTCCCGTCGTCGAGCTCCACGATGGACTCCGAGACGGCGTCGAGAAAATACCGGTCGTGCGAGACCACGAGGACGGCGCTCTTCGCGTTCTTTACGAACACTTCGAGCCACTCTATGGCGCGGAGGTCGAGGTGGTTTGTCGGCTCGTCGAGAAGGACGAGGTCCGGCTCCGAAAGGAGGAGCTTCGCAAGCGCGACGCGGCTCTGCTCGCCCCCGGAGAACGACCCGACGGGCCGCTTCCACTCCGCCGGATCGAACCCCAGGGAAGAGAGCGTCGAAGCGACGCGAGCCCGATACTCGTAGCCGCCGTCGCGGTCGAACTCGGACTGGACGCGGCCGTAGCGCTCCAGGACATCGGGGGACGGGTCCTTGGAGATTCTGGCTTCCAGCTCCTTGAGCTCCGCCTCCCGTTGGATCAGAACGTCGAAGGCCGAGAGGATCTCCTCTTCCACGGTTCGTTCGGAGCCGACGAAGAGGCTCTGCGACGAGATCCCGAGCTTCGCCCCAGCGACGTACTCGATGCTACCGCCGTCTGGCTCGGAGGCCCCGGAGAGCACGTTGAGGAGCGTGGTCTTGCCGGCGCCGTTGCGCCCGACGAGCCCAATCTTCTCTCCCGACTCGATGGACAAGCTCGCACCGGTGAGGATCTTCAGATCCCCCCCGTGATATTTGACGATGTCCTTAGCTATTAAAACTTTCATTCCGACCAAATTCCCAAGTTGAAGATGCTCATTACGCTACCGCCCGGTTCAAGCGGGCTTTCTGGCTTGATGCACGATCTCACGCGAACCATTCTATACACCCGGTGGCGTCTGTCCGACCCTAACGGCGTCGACGCCCCTGCTCGAGGCCCGGACGTGGGCTTCGAGCGGCCCTCTCCACGGTCTGAAGAATGCCACCGGATACCACCTGATTTTATCAGCCCTTCGCCCGTCATCTCCCGGTAGGAGCTTTCTAGAGGCGCTGCTGCGCAAGCCGCCACCGGGCCCCGAGGGTTCGCCTGTAGCCCGGTGTCGTGGTAACGTTGGCAACAAGGCAGGCGACGGGAGAGGATGAGCGTGATGAGCGAAGGGGACAAGGAGAGACGGGATCTTTCCAAAAGCGCCTCCGAAGACGAGGCGGCCGAACCCTCCGGGCCCATGGGGACGGGCGACCCTGAGGAGGGCGACTCGAAGCCCATGGGCACCGAGAGCACCCGTACCAACAAAGAAGCTGCCTCGCACGACGAGGCTGGCGAGGGGAACGAATAGAGCCAGGCTCTTCGCTGCGTTGAGCCCGCTGGACTCTGGTGCCTCGATCCGTAACGCTCGTTGCCGGATCGAGGCACCGGGGTCCGACGTCTCGTGGCCCTCGACCATCCCGGACTTCCGGCGGCCATCGCCGCGGGTGCTGTCACGCGAGACCGGGAGGGCACGTCCGCGAAATGGGGCTCCGATGAGTGGTGCCACGTACCCGGAAGATCCCTTAACGCCGGCCGAGCGTGACGAGTACGAGGAAGACCTCATAGCCGTCTCCGACCGCGAGCTCGACGGTCTGGGGTACATCGAAGGCCAAAACGTCCTCTACGCCGGCGGCGCCTCCCTTCTGTGGCTCGAGGGCTTGAGCCAGCGCGTCGGGGAACGTGGAACCGTCACCGCTCTGGATTCCGACGGCGAGAAGATCGAAAGGGCAGGGCAAATCCTCGAAGACGCCGACCTCGAAGCCCCCGTCCACCTGGTAACCGGCGACGTCTTCGACCCACCCTTCTCGGCCCGCACCTTCGACCTCGTCTACTCGGCCGGCCTCTTCCACGAGCTCGACGTCTCAGAAGGGGCGGCCTCCCAAGCCCTCGCGGCGCTCGCCTCCCTCGTCCGCCCCGGCGCGAGGCTCGCGACGAGCGACTTCGTGAACTCCATCCCCGCCGCACAGCTTGAAGACGAAGGGCTCCAGGCCGGATTGGCGCGGGCGTTTTCGAAGGCCGAGCCCTACGGCATAGGCCCGCCCGAACGCCTCGTCACCCTCCACGAGCAGCTTCTGGAGAACGTGCGCTGGCGCGTCTCGCCGCCCCGACCTATCCGCCATCTCGACAAGCTCGTTTTGGCCGAGGCCCTGCCCGCTGAGCTGGAGCTCCTCTCCCTCGAAACGCGAGAGGAGCTCCGGGGGAGGCGAAAATCGCTCCACGACCTTATCCGCCGCGAGGGTTACACGCGCCCGGCCACGCTCTACGTGGAGGGCTTTCGGAACAAGGAGCCGACCGGCTGACAGACGCCGGAGATGGCGCATGCCTACGGGCTCGGAATCTACCTCTCCAGCACGATGGTCACCGGCCCGTCGTTCACCAGCGCGACGTCCATCATCGCGCCGAACGAGCCGGTCTTGACGGAGGCGACTCCGGCGACGCGGAGCTTCTCGCAGAAGTAATCGAAGAGGGGGGATGCCTCTTCCGGTGGCGCTGCCCCGACGAAGCTCGGGCGCTTGCCCTTACGCGTGTCGGCCAGCAGGGTGAATTGGGAGACGGCGAGTATCTCGCCCCCCGCGTCTCGAACGCTCCGATTCATCTTGCCGTCCTCGTCCGCGAGGACGCGCAGGCCCGCCACCTTCTCGGCGAGCCAGTCGGCCTCGGCCTCGCCGTCCCCCTTCGCCACCCCGACGAGCAATAGAAGTCCGGACCCTATCTGCGAGACGAGTTCGTCGTCGACCGTGACGGAGGCGCGGGCGACGCGTTGAAGCACGATCCTCAAGGTCTACAGGGGCTGGCGACCGGCGTATCCGGCTTCGATCTCGTGCCAGAACCCGACCCGTTCCTCGGGAGGATGCCAGCACAGAAAGACGACGCGACCTTCTCTTGAGTGCGGGAAATCCAGAAGGCCGGAATCGAGGTCTTTCAAGACGACGCCGAGCTCCGTGATCCTACCGACGGAGAGATGCAACCGGTACGCATCGACGCCGAACTCCGAGCCTTTCTTCCCGCCGCCGTTGCTCGACGCGGCCTCGAGGATCGGCTGGAGATCGGGCGCCTTCTCGCGCATCGCGTCGCGCCGGGCGCGCGCCTCGTCGAGGAGTTTCTTCAACTCCGGCAGGAGCGCGTTCGCTTCTTCTACGGAGAAGAGCTTCTGGAAAGAGGGCTCCACGTCCTCGGGACCCTGCTCAGCGGCCCTGCGCGAGACGGTCGGCGAGCATCCCGGGGAGGCCGGCGGCGCGGATCTTGGCCTGCGCCTTCTCGATGTCGTAATCGACGAAGCGGTAGGCGACCCTGACGCCCCCGGGCGCGTTCTCGACGAGCGCGTAGGAGGCGAACGTGTCCCCGTCGCGCGGCTGTCCCACGGAACCCGGGTTAACAAGATAGGGGCCGTTCGAGGCGAGGTCGATGACCCCCTCTCCCACCCCTAGGCCGTTCGGGGAGGGGACGATGGTCTTCACGTGCGTGTGACCGAAAAAGCACACCGCCACCCCGGGATACTCGGCCCTCAAAAGGTTCAGGTTCGCCTCGGCCGAGGCGCTGTTGATGATGTACTCGTCCGGATCGCGGACAGACCCGTGGACGAACAGGGCGTTCCTCTCCTGGTGCATCCGCGGGCAGGAGAGCAGAAACGAGGCATTCTCCTCGCTGATGTGTTCCCGCGTCCACTCCACCGCGGCGGCGGCTACCGGGTTAAACCAGGAAAGGTCGGTCGAAAGATCCGTCACGGCGAGGTCGTGGTTGCCCGAGATCACCGGCCTTTGAAGAGATCGCACCAGATCACAGCACTCGTTCGGGCTCGCCCCGTAGCCGACGACGTCGCCCAGGCAGTAAACTCCCTCCACCCCTTCGGGCATGTCCGCGAGGACCGCCTCGAGGGCTTCCAGGTTCCCGTGGATGTCCGAGATCACCGCATACATACGAATTGTCGGCCAGTATAGCAGCCGCCCGAACGCTGTCAGCCGGCCCCGGGCTCATTGAAGGAGCACCCGCCCTGCGATAAGATTAACGGGTGGTTCCCCCACGTTACGGGCCTGTAGCTCAGGGGATAGAGC
>JADDPY010000557.1 GCA_016781635.1 Rubrobacter sp. | reverse complement strand
TCCTGTCCGCGTAGCTGCTGAGCGTCCGCAGATGCCCCGGGGTTGTCGCCGTCCCAAGGGTGGCGACGGCGTTCCTGATTCCCGACTGGTACAGCATCAGAACGTCGGTGTAACCCTCGACCACGAGCGCCGCCCGCTCCCTGCGAACGGCCTCCGAAACCTGCGGAAACCCGTAGAGCAAATCCCGCTTGTTGAAGATCTCCGTCTCGGGAGAGTTCAGGTACTTGGGCTGCGCATCGCCCAGCGCCCTCGCTCCGAAGCCCACGATCCTACCCCGCCGGTCGGAGATGGGAAAGGTGATCCTCCCCGCAAACCGCTCCCCGCCCCGCGACGAAATGAGCCCCGCCGCCTCGAGGGTCTCGCGCCCGAAACCCAGCCTCCTCGCAGCCCCCAGAAAACCCGAGCCTCCCCGCGGCGGAGCGTATCCTAGGCGGAATTCTTCTATAGTAGAAAGCTCCAGTCGGCGGTTCTCGAGGTACCGGCGGGCCTGCTTGGCCTCGGGGGTTTTTGCTTGTAGAAGGTACTTGTGGTAGTAGACGGCCGCGGCGGCCAGGGCCTTGTGTATCTTGCGGCGGCGCTCGGATCTCGCCTTCGCGGTGCCTGGGTCTCCCCCACCCTCGAACTGCAAATCGACGCCGGACCTTTCGGCCAGGTACGAGACGGCTTCGGCGAAGTCGAAGGACTTGAGGTCCATGACGAGCTTGATGGCGTCTCCGCCCCTTTGACAATTGTGCGTAATCCCCATCTTGGTCAGGAACGTGTGAGAACCTGTGGTGGTGATGTCGACGACAGTTACTGGCTCTTCTCGGGCCGTCTCCACTTCCTGCACGATAGAGCAGAGATAGCTCGCGCCTTCGATATCGGCATAGAAACCCTTTAGAGATTCCCTGCCGAGTATGTGTACGGAGTAGACTTTTCTGTGCCGCACCTCATCCTTGCCGACCCGCTCAGGTATAGACGAGATCGAGCAAACCCTCCTTGCCTGGATGCACAAGCCGAAGATGCCGTAGGCGAGCTCTTCGGATACCGTGTCGGCCCTGGTCACCCCATCGCTCGCGTAGCCGTCTCCAGCAAGATACCCCTCGACAAGGGCTGTCTGGCATTCGGCGGTCCATTCCAGCATCTGGGCCGGGACCCTCTTGTTCGAGCATCCGCGTCCGAACCAGTATCCGAATAGGGCAGCGAGGTCTGTACTGGAGCACGTCACCTCGCAGAGGCTCTTCTCCGGCCTGACGAACTTGGAGGCTGACTTCCCGAATTCCTCAAAGAGTATCCGCACGACTCGAGAGGCCAGGGCATCCTCGTGAGCTGCAAAGCTCCACCTGAGTCCACCCCTGTAGAGCGAGCCTTCGGCAAGCCAGACGCCATAAAGCCAAGCCGTACGGGTGTTCACGTGCAGGTTCTCGACCCGCTCTGTGCGCGGCCCCTTGGTGTACGGTTTGATAACGTGCCCTCCGAGAAGAGGGTTGTCTTTTCGATCTTCTGCCGGGATCACCGGGTAGAGCCAGAAGTCGCCACCGCGGACATCCGAGGCCTGACTAACGGAGAGCCGCGGGCCGTTGGTGTTCTCCTTGCGGAGCTTACCGGAGAATCGTATCTCGTCCTCGCCCGAATACCGCAGGTGAACCCCAGGGATAGCTCGCAGTGCCTCTTCCCGCCTAACGAAGACGCACCGATGATCCGGGGTAAGCTCGATCCCTTCGTTGGCCGCGCCGGTTCTGATCCTTATGGTAGGCCCGGATTTGAACCACTTGTCGGTTATGGTCTCGCGGCGCCCATCCAGGCCGATGACCTCGTCACCAACCTCTGTGGCGCCTATCGGGATGAGCCCCCTCGACGTCCAGATACGCTCGTTGGCCTCGAGGCATCCGAAACAGTAGTAGAAACCACGGTCGGGGGCGACGCTGAAGGAAGGGGTCTTCTCTTGATGGTCGGGGTAGGGACAGAGGCCGGCGAACCGGGTTCCCTGCCGGCGGAGGGCTGTGAACTCCGAGGTCACCTCGACGATATTCGCCGCCTCCCTGACCTCCTCTATGCTGCGCTGTGCGATCCTCAATCCCGGGCCCCCGTTGTACGGATGTACAAATATCCTCGCCCACGTGTGGTCTGGATCGAGGGTAATGTTACCCTACCAACCGCTGATATCCGCGCTAGATCTGTGGAGACGCCGGGGGCCGAGTACACCGACCTGCCGCCCGGCATCGGCTTCGAACCGAAAGACGAGCCGCTGCGGAGGGACATCAACCTCCTCGGTCGGGTCTTGGGCCGGGTGTTGCTCGAACAGGAGGGGCGAGACCTCTTCGACGTCGAGGAGGAGATACGGCTCCTGTGCAAGCGATTACGCACCGACTACGACGCCGGCCTCGAGGAGCGGCTCAAACGGCGCATCGAGGCTTCGAGCTCGGGCGAACTCCGGAAGATAGTGCGGGCCTTCTCCGTGTACTTCCAGCTCGTCAACATCGCCGAGCGGTACCACCGGGTGCGCCGGCGGCGGCAGTACGAGTCCTCTCCCGGCAATCCGCCGCAGCGCGCCTCCGTCGCGAGCGCGCTGGCCCGCCTCAAGGCGGAAGGTCTCGGGGCGGCGGGGCTCCAGAGGGTGCTCGACGGTATGAACGTCGGTCTTGTACTGACCGCCCACCCGACAGAGGCCCTGCGGCGTAGCGTGCGGCGCAAACACGTCAGGATCGGGGAGATGTTGGAGGCTTTGGAGTTTCCGAACCTTACGTGGAAAGAACGCCGGCGCCTGGAGGAGGAGTTGGCCGAAGAGATCACCGTCCTCTGGCAGACCGACGAGCTGCGGGTCCGCCGCCCCGAGGTCGACCAGGAGATAGAGCGTACGCTCCTCTTCTTCGAGAACCCTCTTATCTCCGCCACCCTGGAAGCGTACCGAGATTTCGAGGATGAGCTCGCGCGCCAGTTCCCGGAGGACACACCGAAGCTCGGTCGCGTGCTCGAGTTCGGCTCCTGGGTCGGGGGGGA
>JADDPY010000566.1 GCA_016781635.1 Rubrobacter sp. | reverse complement strand
GGCGAGGACGAGCCGGTGCTGGCGAAGGCGGTCGTGATCGCCACGGGCGCCAAGGCAAAGTGGCTTGGCCTCGACAAGGAGCAGCAGCTCATGGGCAAGGGCGTCAGCGGCTGCGCGACGTGCGACGGCTTCTTCTTCAGGGAAAAGAAGGTAGCCGTGGTCGGCGGCGGCGACACGGCGATGGAGGAGGCGCTCTTCCTCACGAAGTTTGCCTCGGAGGTCTTCCTCATCCACCGGCGCGACGAGTTCAGGGCGTCCAAGATCATGGTCGAGCGGGCCAGGAGCAACCCGAAAATGACGTTCGTGCTCGATTCAGCGATCGAAGACATCCTGGGCGAGACCTCCGTGGAGGGTGTGAGGATCAAGAACGTCAAGACCGGCGAGGAGAGCGAGATCGCGGTCGAGGGCTTCTTCACCGCCATAGGTCACGAGCCGGCCACGAAGATCTTCGCCGGTCAGGTCGAGATGGACGACGCGGGGTACGTCCTGCAAAAGGAGTACACGATGACGAGCGTCCCGGGCGTTTTTGCCGCAGGCGACGTTTCGGATATCCGTTACCGGCAGGCGATTACGGCGGCGGGCGACGGCTGCCGGTCGGCCATAGACGCGGAGCGCTGGCTGGAGGAGCAGGGCGAGGCCGAGGACGCCATCGACCCGGGCTCCTGGAGCGCCGAGAAGGACGAGAAGGCCGGGATCTGGGCGGGCTAACCTCCCGGGCGCTATAAGCCGGTTTCAGCGCAACGCCCCCGTCGCCACGGCGGGGGCGTTTTCGTTGCCCGTGAAGTCCGATCCGGAGGTTCGGCTAGCGGCGCCGGGCCTTTACTTGGGGCTGTTATAGTGTTTTGCGGAAGGCGCGGGGACGGGAGGAACTTTGGAGGAGCGCAAGGAGATCCTGCTCGTAGAAGACGACGAAGACCAGGTCATGCTCGCGATGCGCGCCATGCGCAAGCACGGCATCGTCGACGAGGTGGACAAGGTCGTGGTCGCGGGCGACGGGGAGGAGGCGCTGGACTACCTCTTCGGCCGCGGCGGTTATAAAGGGCGCGACACGCGCGTGACGCCGGAGTTCGTCCTGCTCGACGTGGATTTGCCGACGATCACCGGCTTGAAGGTGCTGGAGAAGCTCCGGGCCGACGAGCGGACGGAGCTTCTGCCGGTCATCCTCTTCTCCGCCTCGAACAGGCGCCGCGACGTGGTCGAGGGCTACAAGCTCGGCGCTAACTCCTACGTCACCAAGCCGACGAACTTCGGCGACTTCTCCGAGGCGATGCGCCACCTGGGATGGTACTGGCTGAACTGGAACGAGTCACCCTAGAGCGTTCGCTCGCGCAGACCGCACCCTTGGGCGCCGTCTTGTCGCTCATCCGCCCTTTCCGAGAAGCTCAAGTCTTGCCGCGAACCCCGCAACCCGCAGCCGGCTTGGCGCAAGGGTAGTTGCGCCAAGTTGGTTCCTCGTCCTTATCTGGGCAGGTCCTTCTCCATGGCGAAGTTGGTCAGGCTTACGCCTCGCACCAATACGGTCTGCTCCCGCATGACGCGGAAGCCCTGCCTTTCGAAGAACGGGCGGGCCGTAACGCTGGCTTCCGTGAAGATCCGCCCGAGACCCTGGCTCCGGGCCTCCTGCTCGACCGCGCGATAGAGTCGTTGGCCGACGCCGCGGCGCATGGCATCCTTGTGCAGGTAGAGCATGTCGAGGTGCCCGTCCTCTTCCAGCTCGGCGAAGCCGACCACCTCGCCGCCCTCCTCCGCCACCAGCGTCAGGCGGTCGGACATGCGAGCGTGCCACTCCTCCGCATCGGGTACGCCTGGCGCCCACGCCTCGACCTGCTCGTCGGAGTAATCTGCCCGGTTGACCGAACGGACCGTCTCGTAGAAAAGACGGACGATCCCGGGGGCGTCCCCCGCGTCGTAGGCTCTGATCTTCGTGGTCCGTGCCTCCATCTGAAGTCGGCCCTACGAGGGCCTCTTATCCATCCTACGCCGGGGAGGAGAAGCGGAGGCCCACCACGCCGACGATTATGAGGGTTATGGAGAGGAGCCGGATGAGATCGCTGGATTCTTTCAGGAAGAGGATCCCCAGTACCACCGTTCCGGCCGCTCCGATGCCCGTCCAGACGGCGTAGGCAGTCCCGACGGGGAGGCTTCTCATCGCGATCGAGAGCAGGTAGAAGCTGATGCCGCCGGCGACGGCCATGCCGACCGTCGGCCAGAGCCGGGAGAAGCCTTCAGAGTACTTCAGGCCGAGGGCGAACCCGATCTCGAAGAAGCCCGCAATGATGAGATAGATCCAGGCCACGCCTACTTTCCTGCTTTCAGGTATGCCTCGAACTCCGCGAGCGGGAGGGTGTTGATGACGCTCCCCTTCTCGACCCACGCTCGTCTGGCCTGGGAGACGCCGAACTTCGCGAAGCCTAAAGCGCCCTCGTCGTGGGCGTCGGTGTCTATCGTGATCCTGACGCCCGCGCCCACCGCCTCGCGGACGTAGGGGACGGAGAGGTCGAGGCGGTCGACGTAGGAGTTGAGCTCCAGGGCCGTGTTCGTCGAGGCGGCTTCTTTTATCAGTCGAGAGACGTCGACCTCGTAGGGCTCGCGGCGGTTCAGGACGCGGCCGGTGGGGTGCGCGATCGTACGAACGTAAGGGTTGTTTATCGCCCGCATCATGCGCTCCGTCATCGCTTTCTCACCGATCCCGAAGGACGTGTGGATGCTCGCCACCACGAAGTCGAGCTCGGCCAGCAGCGCGTCCTCGTAGTCGAGCGTCCCGTCCTTGAGGATGTCGACCTCGGAGCCGTTGAGGAGGCGTATCTCACCGTACTTCTCGTCCGCCTCGCGCACGGCCTTTATCTTCTTTTCGAGACGAGTGGGGGAGAGACCGTTTGCCACCTTCAAGCTCTGCGAGTGGTCGCAGAAGACGAGGTACTCGTAGCCCAGGGCTATGGCCGCCTCGGCCATGCTCTCGATGGTGCCGCGGCCGTCGGAGTAGT
>JADDPY010000661.1 GCA_016781635.1 Rubrobacter sp. | reverse complement strand
CCCCCTTGGGTCTGCCCGTCGTCCCCGAGGTATAGCAGAGTGCCGCCGCGAGTTTCTCGTCGGGGTCCGGATACTCGAACCGACTCTCGTCCGCCCCCGAAAGGAGTTCTTCGTAGGGGATGGCCCAGTCGGGGAGGTCCGTGGCGTCGCTATAATTGAAGACCACGACGTGCTCGATGGAGCTCGCCCCCTCCCTGAACTTCTCGAAGACCGGGATGAGTGGCTCGTCCACCATCATGACCTTGTCCTCGGCATGGTTCGCGATAAACGCGAGATCGTCCTCGTGCAGCCGGGGATTGAGGGTGTGCAGGACGGCGCCCGCCGAGGGGATGCCGAAGTACGCCTCCAGGTGTCCGTAGGTGTTCCAGGCGAGCGTCCCTACCTTATCGCCGTCCACGACTCCGAGGCCCTTGAGGGCTACCGAGAGCTTCTTGGCGCGCGAGACGAAGTCGGCGTAGGTGTAGCGGTGAAACGACTTGTCCGGCCTGCGCGTGACGATCTCCGTGTTGGCGTACAGATGGTCCGCGCGACGTAGAATCGCGGGTAGATTGAGCTGGTAGTCCATCGTGAGACCTTGTAGCGTCATATCTCCTCCGTCATGGTCGTGGTCCGATGATCCGTCCCGGGTGCACTCGCCGGGGGCGCTTCCTTCAGCGCCGCTACCGGCAGATCTCGCTCGGCCGCCCAGCTTTCCCAGTGCGCCGCCGTCTTCTGGCGGAAGACCTCTTCGAGCTCCTCCCTGCCCGCATCCTCCAGCCCGAGCTCTTTGCGTAACTTCTCCCAGAAGTGCGGCTCCAGGGCGGCCACGGCGAGCCAACCGTCCGACGCCCGGTAGAGGCCGTAGCCCGCAAACCCTCCCCCCAGATGCGCCCCGGGGGCCGTGATCCCGTAGCGCAGAGGCTCGGCGAGGTACGCTGCGGCCTCTGAGAGAGACACCTCGACGTGCCCGCCACCCCTTCCGTCGACACCGCGCTCGCGCCCGAGCAAGAGCGCGAGCGCCTCCGAGACGGCCCGCTCCGCCCCCGCGAGGTCCGCGAGCAGCGACCGCGGCATCTCGGGCGGCGTTAGCAAGCCGTGATCCGCGAGGTACGTCAGGTCGTGGCCCGGCTCGTCTCCGCGAGGGGAGGGGAAGCCGGTTATCGCAACCCCGCAGAGGCGCGGGTACTTGCGGCGCAATTCATCCGAACCGAGGCTAAGTCTCGCCAGGGCGCCGGTCCGGCTGGAGCTGAGGAAGAGATCCGCCCCTGTGAGGTAACCTTCCAGCCGGGAGAAATCCTCGGGCTGCTTGAGGTTCAGCCGCACGGCCTCCTGGCCGGTAGAGAGCGCCCGGTACCACGCCGGGTTCTGATGCATCAAAGGGTCGCCGGATAGTGGCTCCACCTTTACCACCGAGGCACCGAAGGCCCTAAGCCGAGCAGCGGCGGCGGGTCCCGGGACGTTGACGGCGAGCGTGACGACCCTCAGCCCCGCGAGCGGCCCAGGAGGAGCGCCACCGGAAACCTCCGTCACGGCGCAGTCCTGGACCGGAGCACGGACCCGGGAGCCAACGGTATTTTGTTCGGTTCGCGCACATGGTCCCTTCCCCCGAAGGTATCCTGAAGGCCGATGTTAGCAGCCGGGTCGCGAGAGGGTCAAGAAGGAAGAAGGGTACGATCCCCGCCGCCCCGTAGATCGAAGCCGTAGAATGGACGGCGTGAAGGAGGCGCGATTCAAGCTCATGGCCGTTACGTTCTTCGGAGAAAAGGAGATCGCCCGCTTCTCGAACCTGGAGGTAGCGGAGGTTCGGGCATCCGAATTGAACGAACACGCGGAGAGGAACCCGCGCGGTTACGCACAATTCGTCGTGCGTCCGGTGGAGGAGCGCCGTTCGAACGAGGGCTCCGCTCGAGCAGATCGTCCCCCAAGTCGATAGAGACGGTCGATCAACCCGAGGCATGCGAATGCTCCGTACGAACTCCCGAGAACCGAAGATCTACGCGGTTGCGTAGTAAGGGCGAGAAACCCCGACGGAACTAGAAACTTCTCCTCGGGGGCTCCGGATTGGTGGGTGCCCCTGCCCGAACGCAAGCGGTGCAGTTGGCCTCCTTGGGGGTGGTGAGCCACTCCTCCTCGTTCACCGGCCTACCGCAGTACGTCTCTTTCATCTGGGGTTTGGCAACATGTACCCTGCCGATACCGTTAGCCTGACGGATATTCACTTGTGGTAGAAGCTCAGAATCATGACCCCATACTACTGTGTTCTGGCTCGAATGTTATCTCCCTGCCGCTTTTCCCTCGACTCTCTCCCCCATTCTCCTTCACCTTACCCCGAAAAGCCCTTCCTCCACGAGTAAACGGACGCCCTCCCGGGAGTCCGCATCGACTACGATAGACAGCCCCGCTCGAGAGTCCCATCGATAGTTCTCGCTTCGGAGAAGCTGGGCAGATGATTGCCGGAGGACTTTGGGCAGCCCATGCAAGCTCGGGTTCTGATGGACCTCGAAGGTGGGGGGATTGGTCAAAGGACCCGCATAACCTCTCACGTCGAACATTTCCCGTAGTCCGCCGGAGGAATTCATGCCAGCCCATAGAATATGGGCTGGCATGAATTCCTGATACCCATAGCTAGCTTGTAGAGCTGCTTTTTCGGAGAGGACGGCGGGAACTTTGCCCTCTTCGCGTTGCGACGAACTAGGCCCGAAGGCGCACCGGGATCATGCACGGTGCCACTATATTTGGTATAAGGCTTGTCTGGTACACATACATAGCCGTTCCGGAGCGCTCGGGCGCTGGAACTGCGCACACCATGGAGGGGGGCCTTCTTGGAAGAAAGAAGGATATGGCGCGTGATGCGTGCCGGGGCAGCACACAGGTCGGTAAAGCTTCCGGCGGCGATCTTTCTCGCGACCGCGGCATTAGTCGCGACGGCTATGACGGCGACTAGCCTCGTCGCGGACGCGCAAGAAGCGGGTAGTATGGGGGCGGCGGATAGCGACGGCAACGTGCCCGTCAGTAGTGTCTGCTTCGGGGGGCAGCAATACGACG
>JADDPY010000415.1 GCA_016781635.1 Rubrobacter sp. | reverse complement strand
TCTGCACCTCCCGGATCACCCACTCCCAGAACCGCAGGGGCTTGGTGTGCGGGTTGTCCACCCGGAACGTCTCGACCCCCTGCTCGACCCAGAACAGGATCACGTCGCGAAGCTCGTTCCACAAGCCCTCGCGGTCGTCCGAGTAGAAGTCTACGTTCACGATGTCCTGGTACTTCTTGGGCGGGTTCTCGGCGTACTTTATGGTCCCGTCCGGCCGGAACTTGAACCACTCCGGATGCTCCCGCACCCACGGGTGATCCGGCGAGGCCTGGACCGCGAGGTCGAGCGCCACCTCCATCCCGTGCTCGTGCGCCGCTTCGACGAAATGTCGGAAGTCCTCGATCGTCCCGAGGTCCGGGTGGACGGCCTTGTGCCCGCCGTCTTCGCTCCCGATGCCGTAGGGGCTGCCGGGGTCGTCCGGCCCCGCGACGAGGGCGTTGTTACGCCCTTTGCGGTTGGTCGTGCCGATGGGGTGTATCGGGGTGAGGTAGACGACGTCGAAGCCCATCGAGGAGATCTCCGGGAGGCGCGCCTCGGCCTCCCGAAAGGTCGCGCTCCTGCCCGGCTCCGTACCCTGCGAGCGGGGGAACATCTCGTACCAGGCCGCGTAGCGCGCCCGGACGCGGTCGACCACCATCTCCAGTGGTCCGTAGGCCGTCGAGCTCGTGCGATCCGGATGCTCGGCCATGAGGACGCGCACGTCCTTCGAGAACAGCAGCCCGAGCCGCTCCTCATAGGAGCCATCTTCGAACTCCCGGACGGCGCTCGCGAGCGCGGAATCGCCGGAGCTTTCGGCAGCCTTGGCGAGGATCTCGCGCCCTTCTACAAGCTCCAGCTCGACGATCTGGCCATCGTCTACCTTCTTCCCGGTTTCAGAGCGCCAGGTCTCGAACTCGTCGAACCACGCCTCGATGGCGTACTCGTAGCGAGCGTTCTCGGTGAGCCCGAAGGAGCCGCCCCAGCGGTCGAGGCCAGGGTTGAGAAGCTCCATCGGCGCCTCGGTCCACTTGCGGCGCTTACCCTTCTCGCGGTACTTGACGACGGCCCGGAGCTTGTCGTGGCCCTCCTTGAAGATGTCGGCGCGGACCTCGAAGACGTCGCCGACCTCCCGTTTCACGGGGTAGCGCCCACAGTCGAGCTCCGGGTAGACGCCTTCGATCACCACCGGCTTGTAAGCTTCTTGCACCGCGCTCCTTTGATTCTTTGAGAAGTAACTCTTCAGAAGGTATCCGCCTCTTAGGATAACGATAACCTCGGCGAGTTCAAAGCCCACGGCGGACCGATCCCCCGGTACGCTACGATCAGGCCGTCCCCGGGCATAATGGCCTCGCAAGGGTAACCACGAGAAGGAGGACCTACCATGTCCGAAGAACCGCGCGGCGCGGGCGGAGAGAAGCCCGACCCCGAGGCTCAGGGCGAAGCCGACGCCATAAACTGGGCCTGCACGAATTGCGGCTACAGGATCGAAGGCGAGCTCCCCGAGAAGTGCCCCGACTGCGAAGCGAGCCGCGAAGACTTCGACATCGTCCCCATACCGGGCTTCTAGGGGTAGAGCAGGGCCTTCACAGCGGGGGCAACCCGACAGCGGATGATCGCGAAGCGGCTTCGCTTACCGCCTGCATCGCATACGTGCTCTGGGCGCGGCTACGACCTCACCCTCGTGGAGTCCGAGGCACTGGAGGAGTTGGCGTTAGCCGACGCCGAGCTCGTGAAGGCAGCGGCGCTGTGAATCGTGCGCGCACCTCGAACGGCTCACTCGCCCCGGGCCGGTGCGCGGCCTGGTGCATCGCGGAGGGCTACGCGCCGATGTGCTGTCCAGGGCAAAGATACGTATAGGAGATCTCGTAGAGGCATTCTAAAAGCACGAGGGGGAGCGCGTCGGGCCGCCCCCCTCGTTGATGATGCTCAGGTAGGCCCGGGCCTACAGGGCGCTGCCCTCCTCGGGCGAAGTCGCCTGGCTCGACAACGGGAGGTCCGACTTCGAGGCCTTGCCCTCGGCGATGTACTCCTTGAGGTAGCCCTCGAACCTGCGACGGTGACCCTGCTCGTCGTGGAGGATCGCGACCGTCATGTCGTTCGTGACCGGGTCGGAGTCCTCCGTCGCCTCGATGATGCGGGTGTAGTGCTCTATGGCCTTGCTCTCGGCATCGATCACGCCCTTGATGACGTGTACCACGTCCGTCTGATGATCGGCCGGCTGCAGGAGCTGCTGACCAGCGTCGAAATCCATAGAGCCCGGCACCACGCCGTAGAGCTCCTTGATCCTCGCGCCGAGCTGCCTCGCGTGCCCGAGCTCCTCGGGGATGTCCTCGTTCAGGTCTTCTTTGATCTGCTGCGCCCTCACCCCGTCCGGGTTGATGGACTCGGAGACGTAGTTCATTACCGTCTCGAGCTCCATAAAGTAGGCGGTCTTGAGGAGCTCAACGATCTCCTCGCGCTTCTGCGTCATCTCCTGCGAAAGAATTCCCTCGGGTCCGCGTCCGATCTCCATGCGGTTCCTCCTTATTTCTGGTAGTACGTGTCTCCATCATTTACCCGGCGCCACGCGCCCGAAACGGCTATCCCACAGGCTCGGGCTCCCCGACGCCACCTACGCAGCGGTTGCCGGAGAGCGGGGCGATCTCGCTGTTTCTGAACCCGTCGACGAACTGCCTGAGGCGCGGGTCTTCGGCACCATCCAGTTTGATCTGGTTCCGCCAGGCGGTCGCGATGACGGGGGCATTCTGGCCCGGGTACGGGCTTACTATGACGTACTTTTCGGCGCCGTAGGGGCGCAGGGCGTTGATCTGGTCCTGGGGCAGGTCGGGGCTGTAGGTGATCCAGACGACCCCATGGTCCATGCTGTGGACGGCGTTCACGTCGTTGATGGGCTCGGAGTAGAAGCCGCAGTTCTGCCACAGCGGCGCATGATCCCCGTTGGCCGGGGGGCGCTGTGCATACTCGATCTCGCCCTCCACCGTCTTGTTCGTGGTCGCCGGGAAGGTGACCACCCCCGCGGGTGGGTTCTCGGGCAGGGGCTGGGCCGGGTC
>JADDPY010000224.1:11768-12122 GCA_016781635.1 Rubrobacter sp. | reverse complement strand
TGACGGCCCAGTCCGGCGCCGCGCTGGGGTCGTTCACGCGTCAGACCTCGAGCAGCTCGGCTTCCTTGTGCTTGAGGATCTCGTCCACCTGGTGCACGTAGCGCCCGGTCACCTTCTCGAGCTCCTTCTCGGCGCGGGCGACGTCGTCCTCGCCGACCTCGCCGTCACGGGCAAGCTTGTCGAGCGAGTCCTTCGCGTGGCGCCGGACGTTGCGGATCGACACCCGGGCGTCCTCCGCCTTGTGCCTGGCGACCTTGATGTATTCCTTGCGGCGGTCCTCGGTGAGCGCCGGCAGGACCACGCGGATGATCGAGCCGTCGTTCGTGGGGTTGACGCCCAGGTCCGAGTCCCGGA
>JADDPY010000224.1:0-11757 GCA_016781635.1 Rubrobacter sp. | reverse complement strand
ATCCCGGCCAGCGAGCCCTTGTCGTACGGCGAGATGATCATCATCCGAGCCTCGGGCGTCTGGAAGGAGGCGAGCTGGTTGACCGGCGTCAGCGAGCCGTAGTAGTCGACGACAATCTTGTTGAACATCGCCGGGTTGGCACGCCCTGTGCGGATCGTCGCGAAGTCGTCCTTGGCGACCGTGACCGCCTTCTCCATCTTCTCCTCGGCCTCGAGAAGGGTCTCGTCGATCACCGCTGCTCCTACTCGTGTCGTCGGGCGTGGCGCCGAGCGCCGTACGCCGGGAAGCGCGCGTCGCGCCGCAACGGTCAGCCGTCGGACGAGACGAGCGTGCCGATCCTCTCACCTCTGACCACGCGCGCAATGTTGCCTTCGCGCAGCAGGTCGAAGACGACGATCGGCAAACCGTTGTCCATGCACAGGCTGAACGCCGTCGCGTCCGCCACCTTGAGCCCTCGCTGGAGCACCTCGGCATAGCCGATGCGGTCGAAGCGCGTGGCGTCGGGCACCTTGCGCGGGTCGGCGTCGTAAACGCCGTCGACGGCCTTGCCCATGAGCACGACCTGCGCGCCGATCTCGAGCGCCCGCTGGGCCGCCGTGGTGTCCGTCGAGAAGTAGGGCATGCCAGCGCCGCCCCCGAAGATGACCACGCGACCCTTGTCGAGGTGGCGCATCGCGCGGCGGGGGATGTAGGGCTCTGCGATCTGACCCATCGTGATCGCCGTCTGCACCCGGGTGTCGATGCCTTGCTTCTCGAGGAAGTCCTGCAGCGCAAGGCAGTTCATGACCGTGCCGAGCATGCCCATGTAGTCGGCGCGGCTGCGGTCCATGCCGCGCTGCTGCAACTCGGCGTTCCGGTTTAGGGGCGACTTCTGTTGCAAGGCCCCACCTAACTAACGAACGGGGGAGACGCATCTTGGGCGAAAACGCCAACAACGAAAAACGCAAGGAGTTGAGGTTCGCTTCCACCGAGAAGATGGACCGCCACGAACACCTGCTACTGGACTTCTTGGTGGACGTCCTCGGCTTCGAACCCGAAGACGAGGATTCCGTCTTCGTCTCCAACGAATCCTCGCTCCGGCATTTCCACACCTACGGCCAAGGCCCGAAGGCCAACGAGGCAGAGCTGGCCTTGTGGCAGGCGCGCATCGAGGAGAAGTACGGCGTGGACGTGTCGGACATCGAGGACGGCAACTTGGTAAGCATATTCGAGAGGATCGAAGGGACCGACTGACCCTTGGTCCAAGCTCCTAAATGAGGGCACCGCTACCCTGCGTTGTTGATCTGCTTCTCCGCGATGTTGATCTGAACCGCCGGGCCTAGCTTACGTATCTGAGCAAGGGCACGGACCGCGGAGAGGTGGCGATTGTGCGCCCTGTCTATCCTCCTCTGGTGGTAGTCGGCCTGGTCGAGGGTCATGCCCTTGGACATCGAGCTCGCGTAGATGCCCTCGAAGAGCTGCACCTGCAACCACGTCGCCACGACCCGCTCCGCGAGGAGGCGCTCCAGGGGGGAGGGGTCGTCGCCCGCCACCTCCTCCCTCATGCACGCAAGCTGGCGCTTCATCAGCTCCTTCGAGGCGAGGTCCTCGTCCCTGGACATCCTGTCGATGAGGGCCCCTTCGGTCAGCCCCGACAGGTTCGAGAGCCTCCAACAGAGGTGGGGGTGCTCCCTCAGGATCTCCCGGATCTCGGGGACCGCCTTCTTGGTCCCCTTCTCCGCCTTCTTGACCAGCTCCCTGAGCTTCCCAACCGTCTCCCGGTAAGCCTCCCTCTCGTCTTGGCTCATCGGAGAGAGGTCGGGGTCCTTTGGGCGTCCGACCGCAACATCCTTGTAGGGTTGCAAAGCCGCCCCACCTTCCCCTGCCTGTCCCTCGTTAGTCACGTCGTCTCTTCCTCCATTCTCCGCGCTTGTGCCGCCTGAACCCGGCCGCCAGGAGCGCGGCCCTCGTCATGGTCTCCACGTCCTCACAGAACCCGTCTAGCAGGCCGGCGAGCCCTTCGAGGTGGTCACGCTCCTCCCTCCAGGCCGCCGCGGCTTCGTCGCGCCGCCTTCTCTCCTCCGCGTCCATCCGAGCGGCGAGCTCTCCCAGGACGCCCCCGCCCACGTATTCCCTGACCACCCGCCCGTCCACCTTGCGGCTTCTCGTGTAGTAAAGCCCGCCGCGCTCTCGTCTCTCCCAAGGGCTCACCCCGTGTCCCCCCGTTGTGTTACCCCTTCGCGCTTGCCCCGCTTCGCCAACGGCCTCCTGCCCCTCGAACGGTTCGACTCCGCGATTCGTCGGCGCCCCTCCTCGGTCTTGGGGCCGGTGGAGAGCCCACCGTGCAACCGACAGCGGCCGTTCACGGGCCTGTCAAGGCGCCTGTTCCACACGGCCGGAGCGTTACAGCTCGTCCCGTCGCGGCACCTGGCTCCACACCGTGGGCGTTCGCGTTTCGTAGAGGACCACCACAGCCGTATCTCCCCGGTCCAGATGTCGTAACCGGCCATGCTAGGTTGACACCCCCTTCCAGAGCCCATGACGCAGGCGCATGGGACTGTTGAAACCAACCGAATTCGTAGATTCACGCCCGACCCGTTTGCAACGCCTCTTCAGAGTCCATGACGCGCGCGCTTTTTGGGTCGCGACCGTTCCAACGTCCGCACCCGCGAGCTGCGAGGCGCCTGTTACGAACGTCCCCATATGTGCGAGGATAGCGGCTCCGCGACGCCCAGCCCTAACGTCATTCGCACGGATGGTTCGCTTCCTCTTCTTCATGCCGCGCCCCCCTCCGGCTTGAGCCGGTACGGGTGGCGCGGATCGCACAGGTAACACCCTACCCCGCCGCGGTAGCCGTGGTTGCACTCCGGTCCGTGGTTCCCTTGGCCTCCTTGGCCCTCTTCCCATAGATAGGGGGATTCGCCGGGCTCCGGGTTGGCACCCTTGCCAAGAGGGCCAAGGGTGCCAACATGACCAACGGCAGGGGATTGGCCCCCTTTGGCCTCCTTCTCTGGCAGGCGCCACGTCCAGGAGCCGTCGCTCTCCTTCTCGGACCTAACCCTCAGCTCTTGCTTCGCTCTCTTCAGCGTCCGCTCCGAGACGTCGGCTTCGCGGGCGTTCTTTTTCACCTGCTTGGCGGCCATGGGTCCGTCCCGGAGCTCGTCCAGCAAGAACTCTTTGGCCTCCGAGAGCGCCGATTTCCCCTCCCCGTCCGCCGGCGACTCGAGTATCTGGGCGGCGCTCAAGTCGGATTGCCCGTGCCAGACCACGCGCGCCGCGCCGTTCTCGGCGGTCTCCATGCCGAACACGAGGCTGGGGGCCGGCCTGGAGAGGTTGTTCTTGTTTGGAGCCAGTATCCGGCGCTCGGGATCTTGAGGGTCTTCGGCCACCACGAGCCCGGAGCGGGCCGCTCCGATGATACCGATGGAGCCCCCTCCCCGATAAAGCGAGTTGCCGCCCTCGGCCTTGTTCAGGTGCCGCACAATCAAGACGGCCGCCCTAGTCTTCTCCGCGAGCGCGGCCAATGGTGCCAGCGCCCGCCGCACGTCCTGATCCTTGTGCGAGTTGGTGTCGCCGGAGAGGAAGGCCATCAACGGGTCCACGACCACCAGGGCCGCCGCCACGCGCATAACCGCCCGCTCGATAACGGCCAAATCCCTCGGTATGGAGATCATCCGCTCCGCCTTGCCCTCCGGTACGGTGGACAACGCGAGCACCCTCTCCGTATCAGCGCCGGCGGCGTCGAGACGGGGCCGGATGGTGTCCGCAAGCCCGTCCTCCGCCGAGAGCAGGACCACCCCAGCGGGGCCGTACCGTTCCCCACCGGGCAGCTCCAAGTCTGCGCTTACCCGCGCCGCGATGTCGAGCGTTACGGCGCTCTTGCCGAGTCCGGGGTCTCCGTCTAGGACCGTCAGCTTGCCGAGCGGCACGCGCCCCAGCCAAAGCCACTCCACCCGCTCCGGCTCCACCTCGGACAGGAGCGTACCGACGCTACTATTTGCTGCTCTGGGCATCCGTACTACTGCCGGACTACGCTTACCGTTCTCCACGATGGGCGAGGCTACTCGCCTTCTTCGCTAGCGCCGGGGCCTTCGCCGTTCATGTATGCGTCGAGGCTCGCCCGGTTGATCCTGACTGCCCGACCCACGCGCCTCACCTTAAGGTCGTCCCCGTCCACTAGCTTACGAAGCGTGGTCCGCGACAGCCCCGCTATCTCTTCGGCCTGCCTGTACGTCACCCACTCGCGGGTTATCTCCGCCTGCATCGCTCTCCTCTCTTGCTCGCCAGTGCGACTGCTTGCGTGCATTGTCGCCACACTGTAAGCTGACTGCAACGGGTTATTAGCGTAATAACCGTGACAACACGTCACTTTATGGAGGACCGGGTTATGTGGCATCGGTTGGGGAGGGAAGACTTCCGAGAAACGGGCGAACTGATGGGCGGCAGCCCGGGGACTCGCATGTGGCGTGTCTGCGAGCGCTACGAGCTCAGAGAGTTGCCGGAGGCTCCCGAAGGAGGTGCGCTGGCCGACTTCCTGGTGCCGGCGTACTCTTCCGATCCGAGCAATTCCGACAGGTGGAGAGAATACGAACCATTGAGGGACACGCCCGACCTCTTCCTCAAGTTCGCCAAGGTGTACCAGGCGGAAGACCAGGTCAAGTCCATGACCGCCTGGGTCCACAGCTACGGGGTCTTAGGGGACGGCTATCCGTCTTGGCAGTCGGGAGCACCGCAGCACACGGTACGGTTCAGGGAGGCTGTTGCTCAGGCCGCAGGGGTATTGGCGCTTTACGAGGCCGTGTTGAACGGCGATGACCAGAGGGCCAAGTCGGTGGTCCTCGAGGAGTTCCCTTTCGTTGGAATCTGGTGGCGCATACACAACGCCTTGCCAGACAAACCCGCGCACATGGACCGGGAGTTCGTGGCCGACCAGATAGCGGAATCGGTCGAGGAGATCTACGGCGGGGATTACCTTTGGTATGCCCTCGAAACCGCGGCCGACGAGGTGGAACGCGCGGTGAGCAGCTACTGCAGCCCGACCCTCAGCGTCGAGGAAGGGGCACGCGACCCTTCCGGAATTACGGCGCAGTGGAATTTTAAGAGCCTGTTGGGGGCCATGTACCTGCAGATGTACTGGCTGATGGCCGCGGGGACCGATCTCGCTCGATGCGAATACTGCGGCTTCCCTCTCTCGCTCGCGCGCCCGAACCCCGAAGGGCGGAAGCGCCGTAGTGATAAGAGATTCTGTGACGACGCCTGCCGCCAAGCCCAACACCGGAGCAAGAAGAAAGCTTAAGGGAGATGCTGCACACAGATGGCGTTGCGTTGCACCCAAAGTCGCTCCAAGGGGGTACTTTTGATGCAGCCGAGGATTCTGCACCGGACCTGGTCTTGCACCTAAAGGCCGTTCTGCACCAAAAGTAGGGACGTAGGCAGATGCAAGAACAGGGCTAAAAGCATCGGTTCGTTGTACCAATGGATCAACGATTTGTACCTGTCTGTAAACGCGTTCTGGCGGCGCGTTTCGTTCACGAATACAATCAGGGTGCGCAAGGGTAAACAAGAGTAGATCCAAGGAGCAAAGCAAGGAGAGGCGGTGGACGCTTTGGAGACCCTAAAGAAGCGGTCGGGAAGCGGCAACGAGCAGGCCGTCGACAAGGAAGTGACAGTATCCTTCTCCAGCGAGGTCTACGAGATGCTAGAGGAGATAGCCCGCAAGAAGTGCAAGTCGGTGACGGAGGTCATCGAGGACGCCATTGGATTGGAGCGGTGGTACCAAAAGACCCGTGAGGAAGGCGCAAGGGTAATCGTCGAGGGCAAAAACGGCGACAAGTGGGAGATCGTACAGGACTAACAGTGGCCGAGCCCCAGGGGTCAGAACGAACCGAAGAAGCGCCACGAAACGCCCCCGACGCGAGCGGGGGCGTTTCTCGTGTGTCCGAACCGGAGCCCCTACGGGTCGAGCATGTCCCCGAGCCGACGCAGCAGCGGATAGCAACTTCCGATTTAACTACGGTCGGTCGAGCTGTGCGCCATTTGTAGACGCAGAACGAGGACCGTTCGGTCGTAAGGGGGCCGGGAAGAAGATCTTTAGTGCGAGCGGTCGTCCATCAGCTCCAGAGCGACAGATCGCGCCACGACGAGGGGCTCACCGCTGCCGCGCATCGTCGCCGTCGCGGTGGCGCCCTCAAGCAGAATCAGCAACCGCTCCGCCAGGGGTTCGGGTTCATTCAATCCCGCTTCTTTCGCCAGAGCGGCCAGATATTTCCTGACACCCTCCTTGTGCTCTCGGGCGACGACACGGGCGGGGTGATCCGGGTCGGGTATCTCGGCCGCGGCGTTGGCGAACGCGCATCCCCGAAAACCTTCTCCCACCAACCATTCCCCGTAAGCTCCGAAGACCGCCAAGAGCTTCTCCCTGGGCTCGACTACCCTTTCGCGCACCCCTTGCAGATACACCCTCCACCTCTCGTCGCGGCGACGGAGGTACTCGGCGACGAGCTCGTCTTTACCTCCGAAGCGATTGTAGAGCGTCCTCTTGGAGACTCCCGCCCTCTCCGAGATGGTATCCACGCCAACGGCCCCTATGCCCTCCCGATAGAAAAGCTCCGAGGCCGCCTCCAGGAGCCGCTCCGCCCCCGGCCTCCTCCGTGTCGCACGTTTTCCCTCTCTTGCCGTCCGTTCCGTCGTCCTCACCTCGAAACACTCTCTGCCTTGACCTCTTGATTATACAGATCTGTGTAGTTACACTCGTCCGCAAACTACACAGATCTGTGTAGTTTGCGGATAGTGGACGCAGATGGCGTCGGTAGACCGAGGAGGTAGCGGGGGGTGTCCGAGGTGTTAGGGAAGCTCGCTGCAGTTACGGACTGGTTCGTCGGGTTCGTTCGTGAGGTGGACCGTGGCATCGCCGTGGGACGCGGACACGAGCCGGTCGAAAAAAACAGTCGGATGGTTCGCAATGCGTCCAGAATTCATCGGGGCGCATGTAGCGGGTTCCGGATGGCGCGCGAAGATGCCCGTGCCCGGCGGAGGTGTACGTAGGATGCCGGCGGATGGTCCTGGGCCTCGTGCAGCCGTGCGAGACCCCGGCGGGGAGAAGGATGACACGATTGCCTGGCTGGTGGCGCCGGGGCTGGCCTTGATCGCCGTCACCTACGGTCTCGCCCGTTACGCCTACGGCCTTTTTTTGCCGGAGATGCGCGAGGCTTTCGATCTTTCCCCTTCCCTGCTGGGGGTGATCGGGGCGGGGTCCTACCTTGGTTACTGTGCCGCGATCGTCGTCGCGCTGGTCTACACATCGAGGACGGGGCCGCGCAGGATGGCGGTTGCCGCGGGTGCGGTGGCGGTCGTGGGCACGACCGTCGTGGCTAGCGCGCCTGCGGCGTGGGTGTTGGCCCTGGGAATACTAGTGGCCGGCAGCAGCACGGGCCTTGCCTCCCCGCCGATGGGGGAGGCGGTCGCGCGTTCGATCCCGAAGGGCCGGCAGGACAGGGCCAACGCCCTCATCAACTGCGGCACCAGCGCGGGGGTCGCGCTCTCCGGACCTGCGGCGCTGCTCCTGACCGGGCAGTGGAGGATCGCGTGGGCGGCGTTCGCGGTCGCTGGGGTCGCCGTCGTGCTGTGGAACGCCGCCGTCATGCCCCGCAAGATCGTGGCAGACCAAAATGGGCGTGAAAGCGATCAACCGGACGAAGACGGCGCCCAGGCAGGCCATAGTTCGAGGATAACGCGCCTGTCCTTCTCTTACCTGATGGGCGCTCGCGTGCGCTCGCGTTCCGTGCCGCTCTTCGTGGCCGCCTTCGGTTTGGGCTTCGCCAGCGCCGTCTACTGGACCTTCTCGCGCGAGCTCGTGGTGGGGGCGGGGGATCTGGGCCAGACGGGCTCAACCCTCTTCTGGACGGTCATCGGTATCTCCGGGCTCTCCGGCGGCGGCGCGGGCGACCTGGTGGGGCGCTTCGGGCTTACGACCGTCTTGCGCGGTGCGCTCCTTTCGATGGCCGCCTCGATCGCGCTGCTCGCCCTCGCCCCCGGCGTGCTCCCTTTGGCTTACGCCAGCGCGGCGCTCTTCGGTTCGACTTACATCATGCTCACCGGCGTGATCCTGGTGTGGTCGGTCACCGTCTTTCGAGAGAGGCCATCCGCAGGGCTCGGGGCTGGGTTTCTCTTGATCGCAATAGGACAGGTAGCCGGTTCCCCTATGGCTGGCGCTCTGGCGGGAGCGACGAGCCCGGCCACCGCGTTCTTCTGCTTCGCAGGTGCGGCGATGCTAACCGCTTGGGTGAGGCCGCATCCCGAAGACACCGGCGCTTCTGCGTCCGTTCCCGACACGCAGGCGTAGGCAGGCCCGAGGATGGCAGCCTCGAGTCCCATAGGCGACCATCTCCTCCCACTGCGCGAGTTCCGAGAGCGTTTGCACGGTTGTTTCGAGCTGAGGGCCGACGCGCTGTTCGAGTTGACGGAGGCGATCGTGAGCACCGGCGCGGTACCTTCGTCGCCGGTGCATCTCAGCCTCCAACCCGTCCACCGTCGGGGTTGGGGCAGCCTCTACGCCGCGCTCTCCAGAGGCCGGATTGACACCGAAGCGCTCAGAGAGCTGCTGGCTACCCTCGGGCCCGGCAGCGGAACACCGGTGTACGCGGTGGACGTCTCGCCCTGGCCGCGCTGCGACGCGGAGGCCAGCCCCGGACGCGGCTACCTCTACCATCCCTCGAGGCATTCCGCCGGACAGCCGATCGTGGCCGGTTGGGCCTACCAACTCGTGGCGCGTCTGGGTTTCGAGCGCGACTCGTGGGTGGCACCGGTGGATGCCCGCCGGGTCGAGCCGGAAGAAGACGCCAACCGCGTGGCCGCCGAACAGGTGAGGGCGCTGGTGGCGCGCCTACAGCCGATACCGCGGCGCGGTGCCGCGCCCCTGTTCGTCTTCGACGCAGGGTACGACCCAGTGCGACTACAGCGGAGCCTGGAAGGATACCGTGCCCAGATCCTGGTGCGGCTGCACTCGGGGCGCGCCTTCTACGCGGAGCCCGATCTCCCGCCGAAACGCCCCGTGGGCAGGCCCTACCGGCACGGCAGGAAGTTCTCCTGCAAGGACCCGGGCACCTGGCCCGAGCCGACCGGCGAGTACCGCGAGAGCACCGGGGATTACGGAAGGGTGCGCGTCAGGGCGTGGTCGGGGTTGCACCCCAAGACGAGGAGGGCGGCCGAGCGCTACGGGAGCGAAAGCGCCGCCGTGGCGGTGGGCACCGTGGTGTTGGTGGAGGTCGAGAGGCTTCCGCACGGGGAGCGCCGACGCAGGCCCAAGGTGCTGTGGCTTTGGTGGCACGGTGAGGGCGAACCCGACCTGGATCTTCTGTGGAGGGCGTACTGCCGCCGCTTCGACGTGGAGCACTTCGTGAAGTTCTTGAAAGGGACGCTCGGTTGGACCACGCCGAGGGTGCGCCACCCCGAGCAGGCCGACCGCTGGACGTGGCTGGTGCTGGCCGCCTACGCGCAGCTTCGCCTCGCCAGGGGCGTCGTTGCGGACCGAAGGTTGCCATGGGAGCGTCCGTTGCCGACCCACAAACTGACCCCGACACGGGTTCTGAGGAATTTCGTCTCACTCCTGCCGGTGGTGGGCACGCCGGCGAGGGCGCCGAAACCCCGAGGGAGGTCACCCGGCAGACCGAAGGGCAGCCTCTCCGGGCCAGCCAAGCGCTACCCGGCGGTCAAGAAGGCCGCCTGAACCGACGCCCGACGACGCCCCACCGTTCTCGTGGAGCTAGTCGACTGCCCATGCTCGCCCTCAGAAGAAAAAACGGAAGTAGCAAAGAAGAGGGAGGATATTCGCGGCCTGCTTGCCGCCACGCTTACCGGCCTCTTCGTGGCTGTGATAGTCGCTATCTTCTTGAGCGCCGTCTTCGGTGGTGACCAGTGGGGCAGGGTTCAAGAATTCGTGCAGATCACCTTTGGAACGGTCGCGGGGCTTGTGGGTAGCGCGGTCGGCTTCTACTTCGGTAGCCAAAGATAACCGAGGCTTCCACGCCCCAAGGTTCGCGCCGAAGGCCGATTCTATCCCCAACCCATGCATCGCCTGCACCAGCACGCAGACGTTGTGACAAAGCACCTTGCGCAGAGCCTCATCTACCTGCGGTCCAGAACTATTCTGATCGCGAACGTCCGTCTACTGCACCAACCACTACACCAACGGTACACCAACCCGGCCGCAAATCACCCGCGAGCGCCCACGCGCAACCGAGCACAAAATTAGGCGCATTCGGCACGAACAGGCCAGATTCTCCCTCCGGCCACACACAAGCGCAGGAAACCGCGAGCAAGTCCCCCGGAATACCTCTTAACGGGGTATCGAGGGTTCGAATCCCTCCTCCTCCGCTCCGGCAACACACCTCCTGGCGGTACGGATCGTACCCTCGAACATCTCTCGTCTTCCCCACACCGAGGACCGCAGTAGCACAAAGACACAAGGGCAACGACGCAATACTGTGCCGCCCGATAACCTCTCCACGCACTCAAGAGGGTTACTGCGGTACCTGAAATTTATACAGCTTCGACGTACTTGTCCGAAGTTCGCTCGGTCAAGGGCCTTCGATCAGCGGGAGGCAGAGTAGCATACGGGTCCCTTCACCCACGCGGCTCTCGACCTCTATGCGACCGCCGTGTGCTCTTACGATGGCCTGGGCGATGGGGAGCCCTAGTCCCGAGCCCGGCTCCCGCGCCGAGCCCTCACCGCGATAGTAGCGCTCAAAGACGCGCGACAGGTCGTCCGCAGGGATGCCGGGTCCCCGGTCGACGACCTCGATCAGTAGCTCGCCCCGACGCGTCGAGGAGGACAGGGTTACTGGCTCTCCCGGCGGGCCGTACTTGACCGCGTTGTCAACGAGAACGAGCACGGCCTGTTCGATCCGCTCCGGATCGCACCTCAAGCTCCCCTCGCTGCCCAACGCGGTCTTCAAGGACGCACCATGCTCGCGGGCCAGGGCCTCCGCACGCCTCCCCAGGCCGCTTAGAATCTGCGCGACGGGAACCGTCTCCAGGTCCAGCGGGAACGAGTCGGACTCCGAGCGGGCCAGGAACAGCAGGTCCTCGACCATCCGCGACATCATCCCCGATTCCTCGACGATCTCCCCGAGAAGATCGGCGTGCGCCCATCCCTGCCCGAGCTGCAGACCGACCTCGGCGTTGCCCCGGATAACGGTCAAAGGCGTCCTCAACTCGTGCGAGACGTCGGCCAGAAACTCGCTCTTCGCCCGGACCTCCCGCGCCAGAGCCTCCTCGACGCGCTTGCGCTCGGTTATGTCCTGCATGATCGCCACGGAGTGCAGGGGCCGCCCGTCTTTGCCCCGCACCAGGGCAACGGCAAGCTGGCTCCACACGACCCCTCCGCCCTTCCGGAGGTACCTCTTCTCGGCGACGTACTCCCGGATCTCGCCCCGCAGCAGACGGGCCACCCCCTCAGAATCTCTCGCCCGGTCTTCCGGGTGCGTGATTTGGAGAAACGTCTTGGTCAACAGCTCTTCCCTGCCGTAGCCGAGGAGCCGGCAGAGCTTGTCGTTGACCTGCAGTAAACGCCCGGTGACGAGGTCCGCCTCGGCCGCCCCGACCGCCGCGGTCTCGAAGAACGCCCGGTAGCGCTCTTCGCTCTCGCGCAGCGCCTCCTCCGCTTGTTGGCGCTCGATCTGCGTCGCCACGAGACGTGCCAGTACCGCCATGAGGTCGGCCTGCTGGCGGGTGAGGGTCTTCTGTGGCTCCGGGTCCACCGCGCAAAGAGTGCCGTAGAAG
>JADDPY010000645.1 GCA_016781635.1 Rubrobacter sp. | reverse complement strand
ATGACGCAGCGGGCCATCGAGCCGGGGTACGGGAAGTGGACGTTTCCGGGCGGCTTTATGGACCGGGGGGAGACTGCCGAGGCCGCGGCTTCACGCGAGGCACGGGAGGAGGCGGGGGTCGAGGTCGAGGTGGGGGAGATCCTTGGCCTCTACTCCTACGAGGGGCAGGTGCCGGTGATCGCGGTGTACAAGGGACGCGTCACGGGCGGTAAGCTAGAGCCCCTGGACGAGACGCTCGCCGTAGAGGTCTTTCCGCACGACGGTCTGCCCTGGAGCGAGATGGCCTTTCCGAGCACGGAGCATGCGCTCAAGGACTACGTGCGGAGCGTCTCCTAACCTCCGGCGAGTGCTTCCTCGACGGCGGACAGGATCTCGGCCTCGTCCGCGAGCCTGCCGACGCCCGGTTGCTCCTCCGTGGAGGCCATGAGCCCTTCGGAGGGACCGACGAAGTGGTGTCCCCAGCTCTTCAAGGTCTGTACGTTGCGACGCGTAGCGGGATTGGACCACATCTCGGGGTTCATGGCGGGGGCCCAGAGAACGTTTGTAGCGCCGGCGAGGACCGTGGCGGAGAGGAGGTCGTCGCCGAGGCCGACGGCGACGCGGGCCATCGCATCCGCGGTGGCTGGTGCGACGAGGGCGAGGTCGGCCCAGCGGGCGAGGGTGACGTGCTCGACCCTTCCTGAGTGCTCCCACCAGGTTTCGTCCGTATGGACGTGGCCACTCGCGGCGATCGCGAGGGTCTCCTCGGGGATGAAGCGAAAGGCTGCCCCCGTGGCGACGACCCTCACCTCGTGGCCGGCCTCGCGGAGGCGTCGGATCACGCCGGGTGCCTTATACGCCGCTATACCACCCGTTACCCCAACCAGCACCTTCGCCAAGGTACTCCTACCCTCCCAAGGTGTCGTTCACGGGGACGAGGAGCCCGGGCAGCGCCTCCGATGCCAACCCTTCCCCCCGTTGAGCTCTCCCGGTGCGCCGGTACTCGTCCTCGCCGGAGATGTCCGCCCCGCCCATCTTGCGGTATTCCTCGACCGTACAGCGCTGCCTCTCGACTATCCGCTTCTCCGCCTGCACATATGCCCCCAATCTCGGCTTGCTCGAAGGGAGTATATAAGGCAACCCGTCTCGGGCCTCACGGGGAAGTTGCGCGGCAGTATACTGCAGAGCTTCTCCCAGTTCGGCGCCCGGACGGACTGCGTGTGTAAGATCCGGCCCAGTACAATCTTATCGCCTGCACCCTTACCGCTGGAACTCCGCGAACTTTAGCCCTCCGGTCCACACGCCTCCAGCACAAACGGGTAATATGCGAGGCCATGACTGAGAGAAAATTGAGCGGTAAGGTCGCTGTAGTGACGGGATCGTCGAGCGGAATCGGGGAGGCGACGGCGAGAGCACTCTCTGCCCGGGGAGCCTCGGTCGTGTTGGCGGCGCGGGCCGAGGAGAAGCTCGGTTTTCTGGCGCGGGACATTCAAGCCTCTGGCGGTCGGGCGCTGGTGATACAAACCGACGTCGCCGACAGGGCTTCGGTCGAGGAGATGGTAGGACGCGTCGTCGGGGAGTTCGGGGCCGTGGACGTGCTGGTGAACAACGCGGGCGTGGGCCTCTCGGGTCGCGTTGCCGAGCTGCGCCCGGATGACCTGCGTTATGTGTTCGACGTGAACCTTCTGGGGCCGCTAAACTGCGTGCAGGAGGCCCTCCCGCACGTGCCGCGTGGCGGGCGCATAATCAACGTCTCGTCCGTTGTTGGGAAGCGTGCGATCCCGAAGGTCGGCGGCTACTGCGCCACGAAGTTCGCCCTTAACGCGCTCTCCGACGCCCTTCGGGTAGAGGTCGCGGACGCGGGCATCTCGGTGACGAGCGTCTACCCGGGGACGACGCGCACCTCCTTCAGGGATAACTCCCGGCGCACGAAGAGCGAGAAGCGCGGCTGGCGACCGAAAGGTGTACCGCCCGAAAAGGTGGCCGAGAAGATAGCGCAGGCCGCCGAGGAGGGTGGCCGCGACGTCTACGTCACCGCTACGGACCGTCTCTTCGTGTTTGGCACGACCCTGGCCCCCGGGCTCACCGACCTTGTGTTGCGCCGCTTCTGGGCAAAGGACTAACGAAAGCTTGGGCTTCGAGGAGAGCGCGCTCGTCAGGCTCGGGCGCTACCGCGAGGAGGCGGACCGCTCGCTGGAGGTTCGGCGCGGGATCGAGAGTGCGACCCGCCGCTTCTCGGAGCGGCTCTTCGCGGGCCTGGAGTATGTAGCGGCGCTTGGGCGTCGTGCCGGCCTCGACGCGGAGACGCAGCGCGCCGGAGACCTCCTGGTCCTGCGGGTAGAAGCGGAGTCCGGTGGTGGGACTGCGGAGACAAGGACCACCTTCGGACGTCTCCCCGGGACCGCCGCGGAGACCGACGAGGATCTCATACACGAAGACCTGAGCCGCTACGACCTCGACCCCTCGGGGTTCTCGGGGCGCGTCGTAGGCTGGTCGGAGGAAGCAGGAGATGAAACGTGCCAGATCTTCGCCGTGTACGGGGACGGTATATGGAAGACAAAGGGTATCTTCGTCGCAAAATCCCGGGGACGCGTGGACGACCCGGAGGATGTCATGAACGGCTTCTGCCTGCGCATCCTGGGCCGCCTCGTGGACACGGCCGCGCTCACCGGGGGCGCGGGGAGGCGCTGGGCGCATGAGCCGTATACGCTCCCGGATCTCCTTTCGGGACGAGAGCATCCGACCGAGTTGCGCTGGTCCAGATAGCCGGTCAGACAGGGAAGCAGGGTTCTGTAGGAAGTAGAGCTTGGGTTTGGCGGATATCAGGGGCGTAGTGGTTTCCCCGCCGGATCATGCGGTCGGCCTTACCGTAATTCTTTCCCTGTCCGGCCCAACGGTAGGGAAGACCGCTTCGTTGCACCGGGGCAAATCGGAAAAGCTACCCAAAACGAGCTCCGCTTTTTATGTAGTAGCTACGGGTCACTGACTCCCTCACAGGGCATAAGCGCTGATTCTTCGGCAAGACGAGATGCAGAACGAACGTAACAACGCCTAGCCGCACCTCT
>JADDPY010000569.1:10821-12458 GCA_016781635.1 Rubrobacter sp. | reverse complement strand
GTCGGGCGGTGCGCCCGGGCGCTGATGGCGCTCGGTATCCGGAAGGGCGACCACGTGGCGGTCTGGGGGCAGAACGTCCCCGAGTGGGTGACGTTGCAGTTCGCTACCGGCAAGATCGGAGCGGTGCTCGTAACGGTCAACCCGGCCTACCGTTCCCGGGAGCTGCGATACGTCCTGGAGCAGTCCGATGCCGCGGCGCTATTCCTCACCGAGGGCGTGAAGGGCGCGGATTTCGTCGAGATTCTAGAGGGCGCGGTACCGGACCTCGATGGCGAGGCGGAGGGAGACAGGATCGAGGCAGGTGGGCTGCCCCACCTGAAAAACGTCGTACTCATGGGCGAGGATGCCGATGCGGCGCAGAAGGCTTCGCACCTTACGGGCTGGGCGAGCTTCGTTGAGGGCGGCGAGGGGGTCTCCGAAGAAGCGTTGCGGGAGCGGCAGGCGTCTCTCTCGGCGGACGAGGTCATAAACATGCAGTACACTTCGGGGACGACGGGTTTCCCTAAAGGTGTGCAGCTCACGCACGCGAACATCGTCAAGAACGCCTTCTACATCGGCGAGTGCATGGAGCTCGGACCCGAGGATCGGGTTTGCATTCCCGTGCCGTTCTTCCACTGCTTCGGCTGCGTGCTCGGGACGCTCAACACCGTGACGCACGAGGGTACTATGGTACCGGTCGAGAGCTTCGATCCAGAGGCCGTGCTCCGGGCAGTCCACGAGGAGCGTTGCACGACGTTACTCGGGGTGCCGACGATGTTTATAGCGGAGCTGGATCTCCCAAATTTCGAGAACTACGATACTTCTTGCTTACGTACCGGCATCATGGCCGGCAGCCCTTGCCCCATAGAGGTGATGAAAAAGGTCGTGAACGTGATGGGTGCCGACGAGATCACCATCGCCTACGGTCAGACCGAATCCAGCCCGGTTATCACTCAGACGAGAACTGACGATCCCATAGAGATAAGGGTTTCTACCGTCGGGCGCGTTCACCCGGAGGTCGAGCTACGCGTAGTGAGCCTGGAGACGGGGGAGGACGCGGAGCCCGGGGAGCAGGGCGAGCTCTGGACGCGCGGCTACCACGTTATGAAGGGCTACTACAAGATGCCCGACAAGACCCGCGAGGTGATGGACGACGAGGGCTGGCTGCACACCGGCGACCTCGCGACGATCGACGAGGGCGGCTACGTAAAGATAACCGGGCGGTCCAAAGACCTTATCATCCGCGGCGGCGAGAACGTCTACCCGCGTGAGATCGAGGAGTTCCTCTACACCCACCCCGAAATAGCGGACGTACAGGTCTACAGTGTTCCGGACGAGAAGTATGGTGAGAATATCGCCGCCGCCGTGCAGAAGCGTCCGGGGAGTGAGCTCACCGAGGAGGACGTGCGCGAGTTCTGTCGGAAGAACATCGCCCACTTCAAGGTGCCGGTCTACGTGGACTTCGTCGAGGAGTACCCGATGACGGCAAGCGGCAAGATCCAGAAATACAAGCTGCGTGAGGCCGCCGTCGAGCGCCACAAGCTCGTAGAAACGATCTAGGAGGCACGAAAAAGCCGGCCGGGACATCTGCCCCAGCCGGCGATCTTGCAGCTTGTCTAAGTTCGCCTACCGCCGTGCGCTACGCCCTCCGCTACGTC
>JADDPY010000569.1:1348-10713 GCA_016781635.1 Rubrobacter sp. | reverse complement strand
CTCCGACGATGGCTCGGTAGATCGCGAGCACGATGATCGCGCCTATCGTGGCGACGATGATGGTCCAGATGAACCCGCCGCCACCCATGCCCAGGAGGTTTTGAGTGATGAAGCCGCCCACGAAGGCGCCCACTATGCCTAGGAGAATCGTGACGATGATGCCACCGGGATCGTCGCCCGGCATGATCAGCTTGCCCAGCGCTCCGGCTATCGCTCCTATGATGATCCAGGTGATTATGCCCATCTTATGCTCCTTTGTATCTGCTACCACGCCCGACAACGTTGTATGCCCCGCTGCGCGTCTGGTAAACCTCGGCTGCACTCTCCGCTCTGCTGCTATCATTCGCGCTACTCTTCGTATCTTCGAGGGAGGAGGGCGATGAACTTCGATCCTACCGACGAGCAGAGGCGCTGGCGGGACCTGGCCCGCGAGTACGCGGAGGGCGAGATCCACCCTCGCGCCGAGGCCCTCGATCGGGAACAGAAATTCCCTTACGACGTAATCTCCGAGATGGCGTCCTTGGGACTCATGGGCCTGACGCTACCGGAGGAGTACGGCGGTTCCGGGGGCGACTTCGTCGCGTACAACATGGCGCTGGAGGAGATCAGCCGCGCCGACACCTCCGTCGGCATCACGATGGAGGCACACGTATCTTTGGGCTGCGCACCCCTGGCGGTCTACGGTACAGACGAACAAAAAGAACGATTTCTCGCTCCATGCGCCGCGGGCGAGAAGCTGTGGGCCTTCGGGCTGACCGAGGACGAGGCCGGCACCGACGCCGGTGGGACGCGGACGACGGCGGAGATCTCAAACGGCGAGTGGACGGTGAACGGTTCGAAAAAGTGGATCACGAACTCCGGCACCGATGTCACGGCCGGCGTCACGGTGATGGCGAAGACCGGGGAGCGCGACGGTGGCAGGCCGGAGCTAACCGCGATCATCGTCCCGCAGGAGACGGAGGGTTACACGCGCGGACCCGCCTACGAGAAGCTCGGCTGGCGTGCCGCCGATCAGCACCCCCTGTACTTCGAGGGCTGTCGCGTACCCGAGGCCAACACTCTAGGCGAGCGGGGACGCGGATTCGTGCAATTTCTCCAGACGCTCGACGCGGGCAGGGTCGCGGTCGCGGCACTCTCCGTGGGGCTCGCGCGGGCCTGCTTCGACGAGGCGATGAAGCGGGCGAAGGAGAGGCGCCAGTTCGGCAGGAGCATCTCGGAGTTTCAGGCCATACAGTTCAAGCTCGCGGACATGGCGATGGAGATAGAGCTGGCCCGGAACACCGTTCTAAAGGCCGCATGGCTCAAGGACCAGGGGCGTCCCTTCGGGCGCGAGGCCAGCATGGCGAAGGTCTTCGCCTCGGAGGCTGCGAAGAGGGCCGCGGATCAGGCCGTGCAGATCTGGGGCGGCGAGGGGTTCATGGAGGGGAGCGCGGTGGCGAGGTACTGGAGGCAGGTCAAGATCAACGAGATCGGCGAGGGTACCAGCGAGATCAACCGCCAGATCATCGCCCGTAGCCTCCTCAAGGAGGGGGAGGGCGTCGGGGAGGCGAAGGGGAAGATGGTTGCCCAGTAAGATGGCGAACCCCGAGGCGAAAGAAAGTACCCCCACGCCGATCTACGCGCTGAACCTCTTTGACCTGGCCGACAACGACCTGTACCGCCAGTACTCACGCCGCTCCGTCTCGGCGGTCGGCAAGCACGGCGGCAAGGTGATAGCGCTCGGGAAGCTCGACGGCGCCGTGGAGGGCGAGGCCGCGCCGCGCACGGCGATGGTCCTCGTGGAGTGGCCCTCGCGCGAGGCGTTCCAGGCCTTTGTCGACGACCCCGAACACACCGACCTCCACCCTCTACGCGAGGGAGGTACCAAAAACTACCTGTGGTGGCTTTACGAGAGCCTCGAAGACCTGCGCCCGCTCCTCGGGGGCCGACAAACGAGGGGGACCTCCTAGGGCGCCCACGAGCCAAGCCCGGTCGTGTCCTCCAGAATCTGGCGGGCTTCCTCGAAGAAGTCGTAGGGGACCAGCACGTCTCTCGGGCCTGCGGAGAGGAAGTCGGGGACGTCGAAGCCCGCCCCCCGCCGGATGAGCGCGGGGATATCGGAGTCCTCCAGGATGCCCGTCATCATCATCGCCGAGGTCTCATTTGGGGCCGAACCGACCTTCACCCAATCGTTCACGCGCACCAGTGTAACGCGCCGCAACGCGGTCAACTCACTCGCGGTCTAATACATGGCGCCGGTGGCGCGGGCCCCGCGCTGTCTAACATGGCTGCATGACGAAGCTCAAGACCCTCGTGTACAGGGGGGGCGAGAAATTCGAGAAGAATGCCGGGGCCTACGAGGAACTCTTGAAGGAGCTCCGCGAGCGGCAGGCCGAGGCCCGCGCGGGGGGCGGCGAGAAGGCCAAAAGACGCCACGAGGACCGCGGCAAAATGCCCGTGCGCGACCGGGTGGAGAGGCTTCTGGACCCGGGGACGGCCTTTCTGGAGCTCTCGCCGCTCGCCGCGTACGGCATGTACGACGGCGGTGTGCCCTCGGCCGGGATCGTAACGGGGATCGGGCGCGTCTCGGGCAGGGAGGTCGTCGTCGTCGCCAACGACGCGACCGTCAAGGGCGGCACGTACTATCCGATGACCGTCAAAAAGCACCTCCGGGCACAGGAGGTCGCCGAGCAGAACCATTTGCCCTGCGTCTACCTCGTGGACTCGGGCGGGGCGTTTCTGCCGTTGCAGGACGAGGTATTCCCGGATCGGGACCACTTCGGGCGCATCTTCTACAACCAGGCCAGGATGAGCGCGAAGGGGATACCCCAGATCTCGGCCGTCATGGGCAGTTGCACGGCGGGCGGGGCATACGTGCCGGCGATGAGCGACGAGGTCGTGATCGTGAAGGGTGAGGGTACGATCTTCCTCGGCGGACCTCCCCTGGTGAAGGCCGCGACGGGCGAGGAGGTGAGCGCGGAAGACCTCGGTGGGGCCGACGTCCACACGCGCCTCTCCGGGGTCGCCGACCACCTCGCGGAGAACGACGAGCACGCCCTGGGCATAGTCCGCCAGATCGTGGCGAACCTGAACCGCTCCAAAGAGGTCCCCTGGGCCGTGGAGAAGCCCGAGGAGCCCCTTTACGACCCGGCGGAGATTATCGGCGTCGTCCCGCTCGACCCGCGCCAGGGCTACGACGTGCGGGAGGTCATAGCCCGCGTAGTAGACGGCTCGCGGATGCACGAGTTCAAGCCGCGCTACGGGGAGACGCTGGTCTGCGGCTTCTCGCGCATCATGGGCCACCCGGTCGGCATCCTCGCCAACAACGGTATCCTGTTCTCCGAGAGCGCCCAGAAGGGCGCGCACTTTATAGAGTTGTGCTGCTCGCGCGGCATCCCGCTCGTCTTCCTGCAGAACATCACCGGCTTCATGGTAGGCCGCGAGTACGAAAACGGCGGCATCGCGAAGGACGGGGCGAAGCTCGTGATGGCGGTCGCCAACGCGAACGTCCCGAAGTTCACCATCGTCATCGGGGGCTCTTTCGGTGCCGGCAACTACGGGATGTGTGGCCGCGCGTACTCGCCGCGTCTCCTCTTCGCGTGGCCGAACGCGCGCATCAGCGTGATGGGCGGGCCGCAGGCGGCGAACGTCCTGCTTACGGTGCGCGAGGAGGCCATGAAGCGTGAGGGCAAGGAGATGAGTGAGCCCGGGCGCGAGGAGTTCAAGCGGCCCATCCTCGAGAAGTACGAGAGGGAAGGGAACCCCTACCACTCGACTGCGAGGCTCTGGGACGACGGCGTGATCGAGCCATCCGACACGAGGATGGCCCTGGGGCTTGGCCTCTCCGCCGCCGCCAACGCCCCAATCGAAGAGACCCGGTTCGGCGTGTTCAGGATGTGACCCGTGCTGGGCTACGGGGAAGGGTGGGAACGATGACCGATCGCCAAGGACGACGGGTAGCGGAGGATGCGTCCCGATGGGGGAGAGCGTGAACGAAAGCGCAGCGCCTTTCGAGCGGCTGCTCGTGGCGAACCGCGGGGAGATAGCGGTGCGCGTGATCCGGGCCTGCCGCGAGCTCGGCATCCGGTCCGTCGCCGTCTACTCGGATGCCGACAGGGATGCGATGCACGTCCGCCTCGCCGACGAGGCCCACCGCATAGGCCCCGCCACCGCGGCGGAGAGCTACCTGAACGTCGAGAAGCTCGTGGAGGTAGCGAAGAGGACCGGCGCCGAGGCCGTCCACCCGGGCTACGGCTTCCTCTCCGAGAGCGCCGCCTTCGCGCGGGCGGTAGGGGAGGCCAGGATAACCTGGGTCGGGCCCCCTCCGGAGGCGATGGAGAGGCTCGGGGACAAGGTGCGGGCCAAGAAGCTCGCCCGTGAAGCCGGTATTCCGACGATCCCCGGCTACGCGGGGGAAGACGACTCCGACGAGGGTCTGCTGGAGGAGGCGGAGGGGATCGGCTTTCCCGTCCTCGTGAAGGCGAGCGCCGGGGGCGGGGGACGCGGGATGCGCCCTGTGCATGACCCGAAAGACTTCCCGGAGGCTATCCGGAGCGCGAAACGGGAGGCCGAGGCCGCCTTCGGGGAAGGCTCCGTTTTTCTGGAGAAGCTCGTCGAAGACCCGCGCCACGTCGAGGTGCAGGTCATGGCCGACCGCCACGGGAACGTGGTCCACCTCTGTGAGCGAGAGTGCTCCATACAGCGCAGGCACCAGAAGATCCTGGAGGAGGCCCCTTCGCCCGTGCTGGACGAGGGGCTCAGGGATAAGATGGGCGAGGCTGCGGTTCGCCTGGCGCGAGCAGCCGGCTACGAGAACGCCGGAACCGTCGAATTCCTCCTGAGCGGGAACGAGTTCTACTTTCTCGAGATGAACGCTCGCTTGCAGGTCGAGCATCCCGTCACCGAGCTCGTGACGGGCTTCGACCTCGTCCACCTGCAGCTTCTGGTGGCCTCCGGCGAGCCTCTCTGCCTTTCGGCCAGGAAGATGTCTCACCGCGTGGTGCGGCGATTGAGGTCCGCCTCTACGCCGAGGACCCGTATACCGGGCTCCCCTCCGGCGGCAGGCTCCTAGACTTCGCACTCCCCGAGGGGCCCGGCATCAGAAACGACTCGGGGGTAGAGGCCGGCGACGAGGTCTCCCTCAGCTACGACCCTATGATCTCCAAGCTCATCGTGCACGGTCCCGACCGCGGCGCGGCGGTCGCCAGGCTTCGCCGGGCGCTCGCAGACCTCCGGGTCCTCGGCGTGACGACGAACCTGCCGCTCCTCGAGCGCATCACCCGAACACCCGCGTTCGCGGCGGGCGAGACCACGACGGGATTTCTCGAAGAACACGGGCTTACGAAGCTCGAAGAGGAGCTCGTGCCCCCGCGCGAGGCAGTTCTCCTCGCGGCAGCGGGGGAGCTCTCGGGGATCGGTGCTCCGGACGGTGACCCGTTCGAGGCCGGTCCGTGGCGCCTCGGCGGGGCGACTCGCCTCGTGTATGGGGCGGCGGATGGGGAGCGTGAGGTTCTTGCCTCCCGGACGGGGAAGGTCTCCTCCCGCTGGGAGATGGTCGCGGACGGCGAGGCGTCGGTGGTCGAGGTTGTCGCCCCCCTGTATCGGGGTTCCCTCCGGATCTTCGTCGATGGCAGGCCCGTGGCGGGCGGATTCGTGCACGGCGAGGGGGGGCTCGTGTGGGTAAACCTCGACGGCGTCTCCTATCGCTTGGAGGGACCGGTGCCTCCTTCGGCGGAGGGGGATGCCGTCGGGCCGTCGGGCGGGGCGAGCCTCGTCGCGCCGATGCCGGGGACGGTCGTGAAGGTGATGGTGGGAGAGGGTGACGAGGTCGAGGAGGGGCAGCCTCTTCTGGTGCTCGAGGCAATGAAGATGGAGCAGACGGTGTCGGCGCCGCATGCGGGCATCGTGGACGCTCTCCCTTACGGCGAGGGCGAACTGGTCGGGGGCGGGGCCGTGCTCGCGGAGGTGAGGAAGCGGCGGGAGGAGGGGGACGGGTAGGGTCTCCCCTTTTCGAGGGCGTCTACCCGCCGTGGGACTACCGGCGCGAGAGGACGGCGGATGGCCTGGCTCTCGTCGACGCCCTCCTTCTCCGCGACCCTACGGTAGAACTCGGCGAGCGCTGCGAAGTTCTACCGTCCGCCCTCGCCCTGTAGGGGATCCGCGAGGTTGTCGGGGATTTGAGAGGCGAGGTTGTTGGGCTCGTTCCCCGCAAACCTCTGTTCAAAGTTTCGAAGGTAGCTTTGATGGCTCTCTCGGCCTCGAAACGGTCCCCGATCTCTACGACCCGCTTGACGAACTCGTCGCGCTGCACGCGTTTGTTTGTCCCTTCTGCTTTCTCTCGCTTCGACGGCCGAATATCCGCGCTCGAGGGCGATCAAACGGCGAACCGGCCTGAGGGTACGTAAAGCGCCGTTGCGGGTAGACTGTCGAACTATGGGATTCTTTTTCACGGTAGTCGGCATCGTTCTGATCCTCTTGGGCGTACTAGACGTCTTCTTCACCGTGCTCCACTACGATGGCTTCGGTTTCTTGAGCAGCCGCCTGTACAACAAGCTGTTCAACCTGGTGCGTTTCTTGACCCGGCCTTTGCCCCGCAAGTATCGGGCTCTCGGGCTTTCAATGGCGGCTCCTCTTATGGTGCCCGCCACGGTTACGGTCTGGATCCTGCTTATCGCCGTTGGCTACGCTTTCGTTTACTACGAGAGCATCGATACGAAGACGTTCTACTTCTCAAGCCCGGGTCTCAAGCCCTCTTTCCTGGAGGCGCTGTACTTGAGCGGGACCGCTATCTCGACCGTCGGGTTCGGGGATATAACCCCCCAGAGCACCTTCTATCAGTTGGTCGCCGTATCGGAGGCGCTGCTCGGTTTCGGCGTGCTCACCCTCGCTATTACCTACGTGATCGGGGTCTACGGGGTCTTGCAGCAGTTGGGCGTAATGGCCGCGGGGGTACACCATCAGGCTCAGGACACCGACAATCCCTGGTCTATCCTTGCCCCGCACTTCCAGGCGGGCGAGCCCGTGGCCCTCGACGCGCACCTTATGGAGCTGCACCGGGGGTTGGTCGAACTCTACGAGGGAGTGCGCCGCTACCCTGTCGTCTACTACTACCACAGCCGCAGGGCCTACCGCTCGGTGCCGTACACGTTCCGCATGATTGGCGGCGCGGCCGGGGCCCTGCGCTGGGGCCTCCCGGCTTTCCACCCCGCCACCCGGACCCCCTGGCTGCCGACGCTGATAACCGGTCTGCTCGAGAACATAGCTTTTGTAGAGCGTCGCTTTCTCTCCAGGCGCCTCGAGGATGCTCCGGACCCTATTTCCTTTGAAGCCTTCGAGAAGGCCCTCTTGGGAGAAGACGAGCCCCCGGACTGGTATTCGCAACACTTCTTCGAGATGCAATCCTGGACGCGCGAGCTCGCACACATCGAGGAGGCGCCCGACGTCAAGGACTCGTACGGACGCTACCTGGAGTGGCTCCCCTACACCCACCGCGTGCGGGCCTTCTTCGAAGCATCGGCCAAAGACCTCGGCTACAAGCTCGACGAGCTTGCTCAAACGCCGGGCGAGAGGCTTTTTTAAGCGTCAACCCTCAGCAGTAAAAAAGGCCCGTAACTCCCTGCCCGGTGGCGCCCGAAGAGGAGCTGCGAGGCTTGAGCAGGAAAGCTGAGAGCTTTTTCAACTCGAAAGCTGTGCCGCCATTAGCATCAGGCCCCCGTCTACGACGAAGGATTGGCCGGTGGCGTAAGAGGACTTCTCGGAGGCCAGAAAGACCACGAAGTCGGCGATCTCGCGGGCGTGACCGGGGCGGCCGAGGGGCAGGTTCGGCTTCTCGATGGTCGTGGGGTCGGTATCTTCGGCGCCGGTCATGGGGGTGGAGATCTCGCCGGGCGCCACCGCGTTGACACGGATGCCGTGCTGGGCGAGCTCCATCGCCATAACCTTTGTGAGGAGTCCGAGGCCGCCCTTGGAGGCGCAGTACGCCGACGCTCCCGCGCGTGGGACGTGTTCGTGGACGCTGGTTATGTTCACGATACGGCCACCGGACCCGGCGTCGACCATCCTGCTCGCAGCCCTCTGCGAGCAGAGAAAGGCGCCGTCGAGGTTCGTCGCCAGGACCTTGCGCCACTCGTCGTAGGAGAGCTCCAGGAAGTCTGCCGTCGGGTCGCCCGTGCCCGCGTTATTAACCAGAACGTCGACGCCGCCCAGAGCGTCCGCGAGCTCGTCTATCACGCCGGCCGCTCCGGGCCCGTCCGTCAAGTCCAGGCGCCTGACTTCCCCCCGGCGCCCCGAGCCCTGGACCGCCTCCAGCGTCTCCCGCGCCCCCGCTTCGTCCTCGTGGTAGGTGATCCCGACATCGTACCCGGCCTCGGCCAGAGCCTTCGCCGTCTCCTGGCCTATCCCCGAATCCGAGGCCGTCACGATGGCAACGGGGCTCATCGCCGTACCCCGGAAAAATCCTCCGTCGCTGCGAGCTTCACCTTGTCGCCTCCTGAATCGGGAACGGTTACCAGCCGAACGCTTTTACCCCGTTGCGTCCCGGACAAACGCCGATGAAGTCCGAAACCGCCCATGAGGCAGAGACAGGGTGCGAAAGACGAGTCTTCGCTGCGCGGAGCTACGGCATACGTTCTTTTGAGTTTTTCATAGAGCGTTAAAGGTTTAAGCGGTTTGAGCCGAAAAAGCACTGAGCGGTCGACAAAGGCGAACCCGTCGCGAGGCGGGGACGCAAAACCCACGGGCCTCGTCGTAGATCACCGAGGCGGCCGGGTCTCCGAAGCCTCTCCATAAACCGGCGCACACGGTCCCCGTTTTCCGGGGTTAGAGGGCTAGAATGAAAGCCAAGAACCGCGTCTCGCTCGACCGGGAGGCCTAGTGCTCCAGGGTGGTCCGCAGCCTGACTTTCACGTTGTCCCTGATGGCGTTGGAGATGGGACAGACCTTCTCGGCCTCCTCGGCCACGCTCTGAAACTGTTCCTGGGATAACCCGGATACGCTCCCCCGGATATCCAGGTCGACGGTGGTGATCCTGAGCATATCCGCGTCGAGCGCCGCGACGGCCTCGACGGTGACCTGGTCGATCTGGGCTCCCCTACCGGCCAGCGTGTGCGAGAGTGCCATAGCGTAGCAGGAGGCGTGAGCGGCGGCTAAAAGCTCCTCGGGGCTGGTCCTGCCGTCCGGACGATCCACCCTGGACGCCCACGTCACCGGGAAATCCTCCATCGCCCCGCTCCCCACGGTGAACGTCCCACGCCCGCTCGGCAGGTTACCTTCCCACTCCACGCACGCCTTGCGCTTCGCCTGAGCCATTCTTCCTACCTTCCTGCTCTTGTCCACCCCCACCCAAATATAGCAAACCCGCCACTACCCGGCTCAAGGGAGGGCAAGGC
>JADDPY010000569.1:0-1306 GCA_016781635.1 Rubrobacter sp. | reverse complement strand
TAAAGCTTTTTCCTCCGTACACCGATACTATCTAAATAAAGCATAGACAAGTTCCGGAGGGGGACGAGTTGCGGCGTATTGTGGTGATGTGTGCGGCGGTTCTTGCGGCCTTTGCGGTCTTCGCGGCCGTCCGTCAGGATGCAAGCTCGGAGACGTATTCGCAGGTTGTGGACAATTCCGACGAGGAGCGCTTCGCCTCGTCCAAGAGCTGGAAGAAGAGCGACTCCGGGAAGGGCATCAGCGGAGAGGACTACCGTTTCGCGCGGCCCGCGAAGAAGGGTGCCCACGCCCTGTTCAAGGTCGCCATACCGGCCGATGGCGAGTATGCGGTCTACGCGCGTTGGCCCGAGGTTCGGGGCTTGAACGACTCGGTAGCTGTGGGCGTCGAAACGGCATACGGTACGAAATGGACGGAGGTCAACCAGCGTAAGGACGGCGGCCTTTGGGTGCGCATCGGTGAGTTCGAGATGCGCAAGGACGAGAAGTTCCCCGTAAGGATCTCGCACGACACCGAGGGTAAGGGCAACGTGGCCGCCGATGCCGTAAAGGTCGAGATGGTTACCTCCTATGAGGAGCCAAACGCCAACGCCCGTTCTGGAAGCGCAACGTCCTCGGAGGAAATGCGGACGGCGAGCGCGACGGGGGCGAGCGTAGTGCAGGCTGCGAGGAAGTACATAGGTACCCCATATGGACCCAAGCCTCACGGTGGTAGCTTGGCTTACTGCAGGCCCTACAAACTGATGGACTGCTCCTGCCTTACCAGGGTAGCGGTTTACGATAGCCTGCGCAAAACGTTGCCCGACGATCCTACCGCGCAGTACCGTTACGGAAGGTATGTCGCGAAAGCATCCCTGCGTCCCGGTGACCTGGTTTTCCACAAAGAAGCTGGGGCCAGTCGGCCCATAACATCCGTCGGTGTCTATTCGGGTAATGGCAAGTTTATCCATGCCTCGACTTACTTCGGTAAAGTTGTCGAGAGCGAGATGAAATACATTCGTGGCTACTACGGAGCAAGGAGGCTCGTCTAGCGCCCCGGTTGGTTGAAGCGAAGCCCAGCCGGTGAGTCGAATCTCTCTAGTAGTACAGGTCCGCCACCAGGAACGCCGCGGTGGCGGTGGCGGAGAGGGGTTCGGAGAAGTAGGTCCCCTGGGCTACCTCGCAGCCCATCTCCCGTAGCTGCATAAGCTGACGGGGGGTGTCGACCCCCTGGGCGACGGCGGTGAACTCCAGGGCGTGAGCGAGACCTATGACCGCCGAGACGATTCTGCAGTCCTCTTCACGCTCGTGGAAGAGACGGACGAAAGAG
>JADDPY010000565.1:28080-39418 GCA_016781635.1 Rubrobacter sp. | reverse complement strand
GTCGACCACCATCGATGCCACAAACGCCACCGCGAGGTACACCACGCCGGCTATCGTTATCCCGGTGAACAGCGCCCGCGGGAAGGTCCGGCTCGGGTTCTCGGTCTCCTCGGCGACGTTGACCGAGTCCTCGAAGCCGACCAGGGCGTAGAATGCCACAGACGCTCCGGCGAGCACCGCGAGCGCCGTCCCGGACTCCCCGCTGAACTCGAACGCCCGGGCCGGCTGAGCCGAGCCGTCGAAGATGGCCAGGACCCCGATCAGGATGATAAGCAAGAGCCCGGAGAGCTCGATGATCGTGAGGACCAGGTTTGTTTTCAGCGACTCCGAGATGCCGATAAAGTTTATCGCCGAGAGCACGAGCACGAACAGGACCGCGACCAGAAGCTGCGGTAGCTCGATGAACTCCGATAGGTAGTCGCCGCCGAATGCTATAGCGGCCGCCCCCGCGCTCGCGAGGCCCGAGCAGATCACCGCGAAGGCCACCATGAACGTGAAGAACGAGTTGCGGAACGCGCGGTTGGTGTACAGCGCGGCCCCCGCGGCCCCCGGGTACTTCGTGACCAGCTCGGAGTAGGCGAACGCGGTGAGCCCCGCGAGCACGAACGCGACCAGGAACGAGACCCAGATCGCACCGCCCACCACCGCCGCCACCCCGCCGACGCGAGCGTAGATCCCGGTCCCGAGCATGTCGCCGATGATGAACAGCAGCAGCAAGCGCGGCCCTATGGCGCGTTTTAGCCCCCCCGGTTCCTCGACCTTACTCTCCGGCACCCCTATAGAGTCCGACATCGTTGCTCCTCTCTACTGGTACGGATCATGCAAGGAAATCGAGGCCCGCCACGCTCGGCGCCTGCGTGGGCTCCTCGACGACTTCGAAGCTCGACCCGAGGATGGCCCCGAGCGACTCTTCCCGCAGCCGCGAGAGCTTGCCGCCGACGGAGAACGCGTTGACGCGGGTGAGGGTGTAGATGCCCGGTATCGTCTCCGGTGGCACCGGCGACTCCAGCAGCACCCGGCTCCTCCTGACGCCGCCCGCCGTCGCGGCCTCCGCGGCGGGGAAGGACGCCGTCTCGAAGTAGAACTCCGTCAGAGGGTCCCGCTCGTGCGAGAAGGCGACAAAGACCCGGGCCAGATTCATCGCGTGTTCCAGGGCCAGCTCCATGCGGATCACGTCCCCCGCCACGTAGCGCCGTCCGCCGCCGCCTTCGTCCATCAGCGTCCCCTTTTCGCGATCGTGCCTTGCCTCATCCTACCCCAGGTCCGACTCCTGCCGCTTCCCGGTAGGAGTCGTCAGAGCGATAGCGGATGTTGCGGGAAACCTGCTAGGAGTTGAGGATCTGGCCGAGAAAGCGCTTCGCGCGGTCGTTCTGAGGGGCCTGGAAGAAGTGCTCGGGGGTGCCGGTCTCGACGATTCGCCCCTGGTCCATAAAAACCACCCGGTCGGCGACGCGCCGGGCGAAGCCCATCTCGTGGGTGACGACGACCATCGTCATGCCGCCACGGGCGAGGTCGGCCATCGCCTCCAGGACCTCGTTGATCATCTCCGGGTCGAGCGCGCTCGTCGGCTCGTCGAAGAGCATGACCTTGGGCTCCATCGCGAGGCCGCGGGCGATAGCGACGCGCTGCTGCTGCCCGCCGGAGAGGCTGCTCGGGTACTTGTTCGCCTGCTCGGGGATGCCGACCCTCTTCAAGAGCTTCTCGCACCGCGCGTCGGCCTCGCTCCTGGAGACCTTTTTGACCTTCGTGGGGGCGAGCTTGATGTTCTCCGCGACGGTCTTGTGGGGGTAGAGGTTGAAGCTTTGAAAGACCATGCCTATCTCGCTGCGTAAAGCGTTGAGGTTCGTCCCCTTGTCGTGGACGCGCATCCCGTCCACGTTCAGCTCCCCCGAGGAGATGGGCTCCAGGGCGTTGATGCACCGGAGCAGCGTGCTCTTGCCGGAGCCGCTCGGCCCGATGACGACGACGACCTCACCCTCCTCCACCGAGAAATCGATGTCCTCGAGGACCTGGAAGTCTCCGAAGTACTTGTTTACGCCCTTGAACTCGATGATGCTCATCTATACGCCCCGCCACCGTGCTAAGTTACGCAACACCAGAAACAACCCATCGAATGACACATCGGAGGAAATTCTTTGGACAGCCTTTTCGATGTCGCGGAGGGCGGAGAGAACCGGGAGGAGAGGCTGGCGGAGCTCGCGCGTCAGGTCTCCGTGTGCACGCGGTGCGACCTGGCGCTGAACAGGACCAACACGGTCTTCGGGATGGGCGACCCGTACTCGCCGCTGATGCTCGTGGGGGAGGGGCCGGGCGAGAACGAGGACGCGACGGGCCTCCCGTTCGTCGGGAGGGCCGGCAAGCTCCTCGACGACATCCTCAAGGCCGTCGACCTTACCCGCGACGACGTCTACCTCACGAACACCGTCAAGTGCCGGGCCGCCCAGCCCGAGGGCGGCCGGATGAAGAACCGCCCCCCAAGGGCCGGCGAGATCAACGCCTGCAACATCTACCTAGAGGGCCAGAGGGAGGCGATAAAGCCCGAGATTATCCTCTGCCTCGGTGGTCCCGCCGCGAAGACGATCATAGACAAGGACTTCAGGATCACCAAAGACCGCGGCAAATGGTACGAGGTTGGCGGCGCGATGGTGATGGCGACCTTCCACCCGGCCTACGTGCTGCGCCAGCGCGACGAGGACCTCGTGCGCGCCAAACGCGCCGTGTGGAAGGACGTGCAGGCGGTCTACGCCGAGTACCGACAGGCATTGGAGGCACGGGGCTCTGCGCCCGAGCGTTGATATCTGGCGCTTCCCCCTCGGACGGTTCGAGGATCAGGTTTATACAGGGCGAAGCGGTGCGGCTCGACGCGGATCTACTCTCGGTGGACCTCGGGGCCGAAGGGTCCGTGACGTGGGTGATCCTGGGCCCGCCCATCTTCTACCTCGTCGAGTTCCGGGTCGCAGGAGGTGGTACCAGACCCCAGATGAAGGTGGAGTAGACTTACCTCTCGTTCGCCGGGTAGGATGCTCTCGGAACGTGGCGGAGGTAAGCGTATTACTAACCATTTTTGATCCTCCCTGTTATTATTTGTGAATAATCTGTGTCAAAGCGTCGAGAAGGGCCGTGAACTTTGGTCAGCACAACTCCCGGTACACGCATGATGGATTCCGTAGACAAGGACCTGCTCAACCTCATTCAGCGTGAGTTTCCATTGGAGCGGGAGCCATTTGCGGCGCTGGGACGTCCCCTGGGGCTGGCCGGAGACGAGGTCATACGGCGGATAGAAGCCCTCAAGAGGGGGCGGGTGATCCGTCAGATCAGCGCGATCTTCGACACCCGAGTCCTGGGTTACCAGTCGACCCTCGTCGCCGCTAGCATCCCCGCCGGGAAGCTCAACTCGGCCGCCAAGGCCATAAACTCGCATCCCGGTGTCTCCCACAACTACGAGCGCAATAACCCGTTCAACCTCTGGTACACCGTCGCCGTCCCCCCGGACTCTCGTCTGGGCCTCGAAGGGACCGTGGACGTACTACACAAGATCAGCGGCTCCGACAAGACGCGCATCCTGCCGACCCTGAAGCTCTTCAAGATCGGGGTGACGCTCGACATGAACGCGGGCGCCACCGCCAAGAAGGAGGCCCCGCAGTACGGTGAGGCCGACCGCGCGGGCGCCGACCGCAACGTCTCCGACGAGGACAAGGCGGTCATCCAGGCGCTGCAGGAGGACGTACCGCTTACGCCCCGGCCGTTCGACCTGTGGGGACGCCAGGTGGGCTTAGGGTACGAGGATCTTCTGGAGCGGGCCTACGACTTGCAGCGGCGCAAGATCATGCGCCGCTTCTCGGCGGTCCTGTACCACCGTAAGGCGGGCTTCCGGGCGAACTCTATGGGCGTGTGGAAGGTGCCCGAGGATCGGGTCGAGGAGGTCGGCCAGGCCTTTGCCCAGTACCAGGCGGTCTCCCACTGCTACCAGCGCCCGGTCTACGAGGACTGGCCCTATGCCCTGTTTAGCATGGTCCACGGCCGCAGCGAGGAGGAGTGCGAGTCGGTCCTGGACGCGATGGGGGAAGAGACCGGCCTCACCGAGCGGCTCTCGCTCTACTCCACCCGCGAGTACAAGAAGACGCGCGTGCGCTACTTCACGCCGGAGATGGAGGCCTGGGAGAGGCTCTACGCCGGCGTTCTACGCTAGCGTACCCCAAGTAGAACTTTATATGGACGCCCCCACGCCGATCCTTGGATCCGGCGTGGGGGCGTACTTTTCCCCCCCGGGTGGAAGACGTGCTGAGTAGCTCCCTGCTCGTGGCCGTCTTCGTGGCTTTTCTCTCGGGGAGCGTCTCCGGGCTGACGGGGTTCGGGCTCGCCCTGATCGGGGTGCCCCTGCTGCTGTTCGTCTACGAGCCGGCGACCGTGGTGGTGCTCCTCTTCGTGCTCTCGGTTTTCATTAACGTCGCGGTGGTATGGGACTCGTGGCACGACGCCGACCGGCGGCTGGTCTTGTCGCTTCTTCCGCCGGCGGCCGTCGGGGTTTTCGTCGGGGCGGAGGTGCTGTACTACGCGGATCCGCTGTATATCCGGCTCGGCGTCGGGATAGTCGTGGTCTTCTCGGCCCTGCTGCTCCTGCGCGAGGTGCGGATTCCGGGGGCGGAGGGGTGGTTCGGCACGGTGGTCGCGGGCTCGACGAGCGGCATGCTCTCGACCTCCACGGGCCTCGCCGGTCCCCCCATAGTCCTCCTCCTCGCCGCGCGCCGCATCCCCAAACATGCCTTCCGAGGCTCCAGCGCCCTCTACTTTCTGGCGATGAGCTTCGTGGGCCTCGCCGCCCTCGCGAACCGTGGCCTGCTGGACGCGGCCCAGCTACCGCTCGCCCTCGCGCTCGTACCGTCCGCCTTCCTCGGTAAGGTCCTCGGCACCGCGCTCCTCAACAGGATCTCCGACAAGACCTTCCGGACCGTAACCCTGGGCGTCGTCATCCTCACCGGCACCCTCGGCGCCGCCACCGCTGCCTGGGCGCTGCTGTAGCCGCACCTTCTCGTGCCCTCCAGGGCGCTTACTCCCGTAGCGCGGGAGCGCTCGTTCTAATAAGTAGCATTTCGCGGAAAGTTTGCTACAATTTAGTAACAAAGTGTTTGGTTTGAGGAAGACAGTGGACGGGGGCCGGGGGACGACCGGGAGGTTGTCTTTTTTCGTGCTGCTCGTCTCGCAGCTTGCGGCGACCGCCGGTTTTATGTTCGTGATGCCGTTCATGCCGCTGTACGTGCAGCAGCTGGGGGTCGAGGACGCGGGGAGGGCCGCTGCGTGGGCGGGCTTGTTGAACACCGCGACGGCGGTGACGATGGCGACGGCGGCGCCGCTCTGGGGGCGTCTCGCGGATCGGCTGGGGCACAAGCCGATGCTTTTGCGAGCGACGCTGGCCGGGGCCGTGGTAGTGGGATGCATGGGGCTCGTGACGGCGCCCTGGCAGTTGCTCCTGCTGAGGCTCTTGCAGGGCACGCTCACCGGAACGGTCGCCGCGGCTACGGTGCTCGTCTCGGCAACGGCGCCGGCCGGAAGGGAGGGGCAGCGGCTCGGTACGCTGCAGATGGTCATCTTTCTGGCCGCTGCCGCCGGGCCGTTCGCGGGCGGGTTGTTCGCGGACCTCGTCGGTATAAGGGCGTCGTTCGGGGTCACGGCGGCGCTGCTCGCGGGCTCCGGGGTGCTGGTCCTTTTCGGGGTAGGGGAAGCGAAGCCCGCCCGAGAAAGTTCGGAGGGCGAGGACAGCGTGGGCGAACCGTTGCACTTCAAGAGGCGGCTCGTGCCGGTGCTCGCGGCGCTTTTCGTCGTGCATCTGGCGATTACGGGCGTGGTCCCGGCGATCCCTGGCTTTCTGACCTCGCTGGTCGATGAGCCGGGGAGGGTGGCGGGGCTGTCGGGTCAGATCATCGGCGTCGCTGCGCTCGCGGCGGCCGTGGGCTCCCTCCTGGGTGGGCGTCTTGCGGCACGGTTCGGGCCGCGGCGAGTCGTGATCGCCGCGCTGATGCTCGCCGGAATCGCCTTTCTGCCGCAGGCCGGGGCGGGGAGCGTCGCAGAGCTCTGGGTGTTGAGGATACTGTCGAGCTTCTTTCTCGGCATCGTCATTCCGGTCGTGAACCTCGCCGTGCGCTCCTCGGTCCCTCCCGAGCGACAGGGTGCCGCCTTCGGCCTCTCCGCCTCCATCACCTCGGCCGCGCTCGGCATCGGGCCGTTGGGCGGCGGGCTTCTGGCCGCACACTTCGGGTTCGAGGCGCCCTTCCTCGTGCCCGGTGTGCTCCTGATCGGGGTGGGCGTGGCGCTGATGGCGTTGGCCGTCTCGCAGGGGAAGCCGAGGTACGGCAAGATTTTCAGGCTGATCCTGGCGCACCTCGTCAGCCGCTGATCCCGTCGAGTTAGCGCTCATCGTGCACAGGAAATCCGCTAGCGCCTCTTCGCTCTAGACCCTGCCTAACCCACGAGCGTGGCGGCACTCCTTACGGTATTTCTAGGCGCCGAGCTTCTCCGCGAGTTCCAGGAAGTCTTCGGCGTTTATGTCGAAGGAAGGGTCGGGGGGGTCGGGCTGCCAGTCGGGGCCCCACTCCTGGGGGCGGAGCACGTAGGCGGTGCGAAGGCCGTGCTCCTGCGCGCTGCGGAGGTCGGAGGGATGGGCTGCTACGAGCATGACCTGTTCGGGGCGCAGGTCGAGCAGGCCCGGGACCATGAGGTAGGTCTCGGGGTCGGGCTTGTAGTGGCGGACAATCTCGGCCGAGAGGATAAGATTCCACGGGAGTCCGGCGCTCTTCGCCATGTTGTTGAGGAGGGCGACGTTCCCGTTGGAGAGGGTGGTTATGGTGTAGCGTTCCTTGAGACGCTTCAGCCCCTCGACGGAGTCCGGCCAGGGGTCGAGGCGGTGCCAGGCCTTGTTGAGGTGATCCTTGTCAGCCTCCGTCAGGCCCTCGATGCCGAACTCGTCGAGGAGCTCTTCCAGGGAGGCCCGGTGCAGGGCGTCGAGGTTCTTCCAGGGCGTCTCGCCGCGCCTGACGCGGTCCATGGAGGGGGCGTACCTGCCGCGCCACGCGTCGGCGAAGGCGGCCCAGTCCACGTCCCCGAAGTTCTTCTCGCGGCCGAGGGCTTCGCCCTCGCGGATCACGGACCCCCGCCAGTCCACGACGGTGCCGAAGACGTCGAAGGCGAGCGCCTTCAAGGAACCTGAATCCATCAACCGTTCACCCCTGGAGTCCTCCCCGTCTGCCCGCCTGTAACGAAGCCCGGATTATAACGGTACCCTCGTTTACGGGCCCCTTCGGGCAGAGTTTCCAGGTGGCGGGTGTTACGGGTGCAGGGTTGCCAGGGCTGGCATCGCGCCGCCCGCGACCCCGCTCGCACTCATCAGGCTGCGGGAGAGTTCCTTGCAGCTCATGCTCAGAGGTTGCATCCTTGTCCCACCGGCGATCTTCTGGGGGAGAGGGTCGATCATGACGCGGCTGATGCTGGCGCAGGGCCCGTAGAGCATGGAAATGAGTTCGCCGGTCGTAGTCTCGCGTGCGTGCCAGCCCGCGCACTTCTCCTCGAGGCCGAGGAACAGCTGCGCTTCCTCCTCGAAGCCGAAGACCACTAGGGCCTCCCCACGACCGTCCTGGTCGATGGTGAATACCTCCAGATGGGAAGAGCCTTCCCTGCCGAGCGTCCAATACCTCGGACGCCTACCTATACCGTCAGTTCCGCTCTCCAACATCTTCTTTACCCCTTTCCGGAGCACGGACCCTATGTCCGTGTTCACGATCATGGCAACCCCACCGTACCGATCGTCTCCGCAGACGGCATCTTAACCCCCGGGAAACGCTGTCGAAAGCTCTTACGAGCGGTGCTCGAAGAGAATGGCCCGAAGTATGCACGCCCGATACAACGTACCGCCGCGCTCGTGCCGCCCGGATGTACGCGGCGCAGGCATGCCCCCACCCTTGGAGGGGGGGCTGGGTGGACCACCACGTGGTGTGGGTGGACCGCCGGGTGGTATGGTCGCATAATCCCCCGTGGCATAGGAAAACCGTGTAGGAGGAGAGCTTTGTCGGTACGGGTTGGTGCACAGATTCAGCCGCAGCACGCGGAGTACGGCCAGATGCGCGATGCGTGGCTCAGGGTCGAGGAGATGGGGGCGGACACGCTCTTCAACTGGGACCATTTCTACCCGCTCTACGGCGAGCCCGAGGGCAAGCATTTCGAGTGCTGGACCATGCTTGCGGCGATGGCCGAGGTTACGGAGCGGGTGGAGTTCGGGGCGCTCGTTACGTGCAACTCTTATCGTAACGCCAACCTGGTCGCGGACATGGCGAGGACGGTGGACCACATCTCGGGTGGGAGGCTCATCCTGGGGATGGGGAGCGGCTGGTTCCAGAAAGACTACGACGAGTACGGCTACGAGTTCGGGACGGCGCCGGGCCGGCTCAAGGACCTCGACCGGTCGATGCCGGTGATCGAGGAGCGTATGGGCCGCTTGAACCCGCCTCCGACGCGTAATGTCCCCATCCTCATCGGTGGCGGGGGCGAGAAGGTGACGCTCAGAATCGTCGCCGAGCATGCCCACATCTGGAACGGATTCGGCGACCCCGAGGCCGCGGGCCGGAAGAGCAAGATACTCGACGAGTGGTGCGAAAAGGTCGGGCGCGACAAGGCCGAGATCGAGCGTTCCGTCCTCGTTCGGCCGGACCAGATCAAGAACGCCGACGCCTTCGTGGAGAACGGCATTACCCATCTGATGTACGGTGTCAGCGGCCCCGACTACGACCTCGACCCGTTGAAGGAGCTTGTAGCCTGGCGCGACTCTCGGAACGGGGGATAAGACCTTTCGGAGGGCTAGCGGGAGCCGCCCGCGTCGCGCAGCGGCTCTTCGGTCCCCGGTTCGGGGCCCTGGCCCACCGCTTTCTTGCAGACCCTCAGCGCCGTCGTGGCGGAGGGGAAGGGGAGCTTGCTGACCATCAGCGCCCCGAGGGCGAGGGCAGCTGTCAGCGCTACTACCGGCGAGGCTCCGGCGGCGGCGAGGAGGGCGAGGGCTAGCCCCGCGGGCGGTATGGGGAGGCCGAGGTAGCAGCCCTCCCTCTTGACGAGCGGGAACCTGGCCAAGCGCATGGCGCCGCAAACCAGGAAGCCCGCGCAGACCGCGAGGCCGGCGTAGGGCAGGTCCTGCAGCGTGCTCAGGTACAGGGCGAAGGCGGGGACGGCGCCGAAGGAGACAACATCCGCCAACGAGTCGAGGTTGCTGCCGAACTCCCCCTCGGCCGAGCAGAGCCGGGCGAGCGCGCCGTCCACGAGATCCAGGCCGGCCGCGAGCGCGATGAGAAGGGCGGCCTCCAGAAAGAGGCCCCCGGCCGTGAAGGACAGCGCCACAAAGCCGGCTGCCAGGTTGGCGCAGGTCAGGACCGACGGTAGAAGGGCGATCACCGGCCGCCCCTTTCGAAGCGCCCGGAGGCGCTGGAGACCGGCGGAGCTACTTGCCGCGCTATGGGGGTGAGCCCGGCCCGGACCCTGGCGCCGGGGGAGACGAGCGGCTTCCAGTCGGGGGGCACGATTACGTCCGTGCGGGAGCCGAAGTGGATCAGCCCTATCCTCCCGCCCGCCTCGACCTCGTCCCCGACCCCGACCCAGGAGGAGATCCTGCGGGCGATCACCCCCGCTTTCGGGATCACGACCGCCGACGTTCCGGTCTCGTCCTCGATGACGAGCCGGTTGCGCCGGTTGCCCTCCGAGCTCTCGAAGAGCGCCGGGGCATAGCCGCCCCCGATCTCCTCGAACGCGGAAACCTTGCCCGCGACGGGGCTACGGTTGACGTGGACGTTGTGCAGCGAGAGGAAGGTGCTGATGCTCAGGCCGTGGCCCCCGGACAGGGATGCCTCCTCGACCTCGTCCACGCTCTTGACGAACCCGTCCGCCGCGGCGTAAGCGACCCCGGGCTCGGGGACGAGCTTGCGCTCCGGGTCCCTGAAAAAGGCCAGGACTCCTAGAGAAGCCAGCAAACCCGCCAAGCCGAGCCTCCTGCGCCCGAGGGCCAGCAGTAGAGCGCCGAGTGCGAGAGGGGGGAGGAAGTAGGGCCGGGCGACGGCCCAGCTTCTCCGCGTCACGCGGTTTCCCCGGAGGGATCTGCGGGCTTCTCGCAGGCGAAGAGGAAGGCGGGCGGGACGTTGAGGGGCGAGAATCGGCGGCGGATCCTCCCGAAGAGGCGTTCCAGCTCCGGCAGGATGTTCTTCGAGTACTGGAGGACGAGCATGGAGCCGCCGGGCCTGAGCGCGTCGCGGGCGGCCTCGAGGATCTCCTGCTTGAGGTTCCCGGGTAGCGTCGTGAAGGGCAGGCTGCTCACTACGGCGTCGGCCTTGCGTCCGGAGAGGTAGCGATCGACGTTCTCGGCCGAGTCGTTTATTACGGTGAGGCGCGGGTCGGGGAGGCGTGTGGAAACGGCTTGGGCCAGGCCACCGTCGACCTCGAAGGCGAGGAAGCTGCCGTCCGGGCCGAGGCGCTTCAGGATCTCCTCCGTGTACACCCCTGTGCCCGTCCCGAACTCGACGACGATGCTCGCTCGCGAGAGGTCCTCCATGTCCAGGAGATCCTCGACCGCCCGGCGGCTCGTCGGCCAGACCGCGCCGACCCTCCTTGGGTGCAGGATCATGGACCCCAGAAAGAGCGCCCGACGGTACAAGTCCCGGCCGAGGCGGGAACCCGGCTTCTTCAACACCAATACCCTCCTAGTTTCCCCGGTCTTCGAGCCGGAACTTCCCGGGTAGATACGAAATGCAAGCTGCCACGCCAGAGCAGTATAAGCCAGCGTCGGCCCGGATTTCGTGACCACGTCTACCGCCCTGTGCGACGCTTCGCTGACCCCGGAGATTATCCATCCTACAATCCGTCGGGTGCGAAACGAGCCGAACAAAACCAACGCGCACGGTCTGGAGAGGTGCCACGCCGTCGTCGTCGGCGCGGGGATGGGCGGCCTGCTCGCTGCCCGCGTCCTGGCCCGGCACTTCGGGCGCGTGACGATCCTGGAGCGCGACGCGCTCGCGCCTGCGCCCGAAGGCCCCGGCGGGGGACGCCGCAAGGGGGTCCCGCAGGGTCGCCACCTCCACAGCCTCGCGGCGCGGGGCTGGGAGATCCTGGAGCGTTACTTCCCCGGCCTCGACGACGAGCTTGCCGCTGCCGGGTGTCCGGAGTTGGACCAGGCGGGGGACGCCATAACGGATCTACCCGCCGGACGCCTGCCACGCTTCCGCTCCGGCATCACGATGCGCGCCGCGAGCCGGTACGGGCTGGAGGAGCGCGTCCGCCGCCGCGTCGAGGCCGAGCCTTCGGTCCACTTCCTCACGGG
>JADDPY010000565.1:16199-28047 GCA_016781635.1 Rubrobacter sp. | reverse complement strand
TGGAGCCGTCGCGGGGGTGAGGACACACCTGCGAGACGGCTCCGCCGTGGGTGCGGAGGAGGTCGTGGCGGCGGATCTAGTGGTCGACGCGAGCGGGCAGAGCTCGCGGGCGCCGCGTTGGCTCGAGAAGCTCGGGTACGACGCGCCGGAGGAGGAGGTCGTGGACGCGCGGCTCGGTTACGCGACCCGCTGGTACAGGGTGCCGGAGGGTTTCTCCGGCGACTGGAAGGGCGTCTCGATCCTACCCGGGTGGCCCCACAGCCCGAGGGGCGGCACCATGCGCAGGGTGGAGAGCGGGTTCTGGACGGTCGTGCTCGTCGGTATCGGCGGCGATTATCCCCCGACGGACGAGGACGCTTTCGTCGAGTTCGCGCGTTCCCTGCACAGCCCCACCATCTACGACGCTATAAAGGATGCCGAGTCCGCCTCGCCCGTCTACGGCTATCGGTGCACCGCCAACCGGCGTCGCCTCTACGACCGTGCGCGCCTCCCGGAGAACTTCCTGGTGCTCGGCGACGCCGCTTGCGTCCTCAACCCCTCCTACGGGAGCGGCATGACCGCCGCCGCCCTCTCCGTCGAAGCCCTCGACGGGTGCTTGCGGGAGCTGAAGCGCCGCACCCCCGGTCTCAACGTGCGGCTGGACGGCCTCGGGCGACGCTTTCATAAGGTACAGAGGCGGGCCGTGGCCCCATGCTGGACCCTCACCGCCAACAGCGACCGGCAGTGGGCCTCGAAGAACCTGGACGGGCTCGGCCCCGCCCGCAGGGTTCTCCACCGCGTCTCGGAGGAGGTCATGGGCCTCGCGGTCGAAAGGGAAGACGTCGCCCGGGCGTTGCTGGAGACGAAGAACCTCCTCAAACCGCCCTTCGCCCTGCTCAGGCCGGGGATACTCCTCCCGGCGCTGTGGCGGGCGGCGTTCGCGCCGCGCGTGGAATCCTCACATAAGCCCCCCGACCCTCAAAAGGAGGGCGAGTGGAAATCGGCGCCCACAGGGGCGAGCATCGGCTCTTCCTGATCTTCGCCGCCTCGCTCCGGGGTGAGGGCTTCGTCCTCCAGGACAGCCTGCTGGCGGGCAGCGGGGAAGGCTTCGTGGAGCGAGACCTCTTGCGCGGTTACTTCTTCGAGGACGGGGCGGGGAGCTTCGACGGGGCGCCTGTTTCGTCCGAGGAGGCGTCGCGTTGGTGCGCGGGCGTCTCGGGGTTGAGCCCGGCCGCTTCTCTGCTCTGCTCGTCGGCAAGGATGGCACGGTAAAGTATCGTTTCGACAAGCCGGTCGGGCCAGTCGAGGTCTACGCCCTCATCGACGCCATGCCTATGCGCCAGCGGGAGATGCGTGAGGGGGACGGAGGCTGACCACGGCGCGGTAGCCCGCCGCCGGGTGGCCCGGGATGGGGTACGAAACTTTCGGCGGGCTCATGGATATACCAGAGCGTCGGACAATGAGATTCGGGCCCCCTAGTGCGGGGTCTCGACACGGGAGAGACCTTTGCTAGAAAATATGGCCCAGTGGGTTTTGGATGTCGTCTCGTCGCTTGGTTATCTGGGGCTCGCGCTGCTCCTGATCGCCGAGAACCTGTTCCCCCCGATCCCATCTGAGATCGTTCTGCCGCTCGCGGGGTTTCTGGTGGGTCGGGGAGACCTGAACCTGTGGGGGACGCTCGCCGCCGCAACCACGGGGAGCGTGCTCGGGGCGGTCGTGCTCTACTCTCTGGGACGATGGGGGGGACGACGGTTGGTCCTGCGCTACGGCTCGTGGTTGCGAGTCGACGAAGACAGGCTCGACCGGGCCGAGGGCTGGTTCCGGCGGTACGGCGACGTCCTCGTGCTCTTCGCCCGCATCGTACCGATAGCCCGGAGCATCGTCTCGATCCCTGCCGGAACCGCCAAGATGCCCCTCGTCCGGTTCGTCGTCCTCACGAGTATAGGCTCGGCGATCTGGAACGCGCTGCTCATCGGGACCGGCATGATCCTCGGCGCCAACTGGTCGATGGTCCAGAACTGGGTCGGCTCGTACTCGAACGCCGTCCTCATACTGGCGGCCGTCGGGGCCGCCTACCTGCTCCTACGCTACTTCCGCCGCTCCGAGGGCTGAGCCCCGTCGTAAGCGAGGTGCTCCGCTCGGATCTTCCGCGGTCGAGCATGGCGGAAGGGGTCACAAAGCGTTGAATGCGTGTCCCGCGCTTCGGATAAAATCGTTTTTAGCAAATCATTGCATCGTCTTCACGCGGAAGGGGAAGGCTTGTACTCCGAGCTGTGGCAGTTAGCTTTTGTGTTAGGTTTCTTCGCTGTCGCGTTCGTGCTCTGGATGTGGATCGTATACCTCCCCGGCCGGTCGTTAGAACGCTGGGAGGACCAGCGGGTCAGGGCTCGCAAGGAACCACCCGCTACGGGCAAGAGAGAAGTTTAAAGCAGGTTTACCGGGCTGCTCCGTTGCGGAGCGGCCTGCTCTACGTGGCTTCTCAACCGCTGCGGAAGTGGCGGGACCAGATGGCTTTATCTTTGCGTCCCTCGATGGCGGCTTTGAAGTGCTCGTTCAGGGGGGTGTCGGGGTTCTGGGCGAAGGATTCGAGAACCTCGTTGAATTCCAGGACGTGATCCCGATTGCGCATGTCGCCGAGAAACGCCCCCGAGTCGTCCTGGCTTATCCCTTCCTGAGCCGCAAACTCCGCGATGACGGCGTTCATTAGACCCATGAGGAAGCGCTGGAAATCTTTCTCTTCGAGGCTCTCTGGAGGAGATGCAATCATCCGTTCGTCGAACATGCGGCCGAAGATCACGGCGGCATCCACTATGCGTCTCCGGTCCTCGGGGCTCCTGTCGGGCCCCCAGGCGAGGTTCATGGTCTCCTCGTCGAGCATCCCCAGGTAGTCTGGGGCTCCCTCGCCTACACCTTTCGAGTGTTCCGCATCCATGCACGGATGGTATCACCCGCGTTCCGGCGGAACGCCCAGAGGACCATATGCGTCCGGGGAGGCCCCGGACGCGCGTCCAGGACTTTCAAGAGTTCATCGGTGGTGAACCGGTACGCGACCCTCTACCGCATCCAGGACGCCAAGAAGCCCGAGACCCGGGCCAGACGCATCGAGAAGTACGTGGCGATGCTGACCGAAGGGAAGAACCTCTACCCTTGAGAGCAAGCCCGGAGTGCCGCGCGGTCCGGAAGTGACTGACTTATGCTCCGTAGAGCGATGTTGTCAGGGATACTAACCCTCCCCGAGCCGCTTCTTGGGGTAAACGGCTCAGGGAAAAGGTTAGTCCGAGGATGCCTGACAGTGGGAAGCTCGGAAGTCGGCCGGCTAGTATCGTACGAGGCCCGCGAGGCCCTGGAACTCCTCACGGAGGACGTCGGCGGGCTCGTCGGCGACGCGCTCCTTCTCGATATCCTCGTTGGGAGTCGCGCCGACCTCATTGTGGGCAACTACGTACTCTATGCGAGCGTCGCGGGCTGCGGCGAGGTCCACGAGGACGTCGTTGAGGGGTCGTATACGGGTGTCGCGACCACAGTAAGGACATTCTTTCTGCGTTATCTCGGTGATGGCGAGGTTGTCGTGGTCGCACCAGCGGATCTCGGTGTCGAGGCCCCACAGGGCGATGAGTTGGTAGACGCGACCCTCCTGAAGGGCCTCGACGGTGTCCTTGATGCCGCGCACGCCCTGCTCACGGACCTGGGCTATAAGCTGCGCTTCTTCTTCGCGCTCGACCCGCTCGACGACGGCCTCGATCCTCTCGAAGATCTCGCCTATCGGAGCCCCCGTCGCCAGGTGCTCCTCCGCGACGACCCTATCTTTCACTGGCTGCGGCAGGGCCTCCCTGAAGGCCGAGGTCCTCTGCTTCGTCCCGGCGAGGATCAGGCGCCGGATGTTGTCCTGAAAAGCGACCTTCTGCGTGATCTCGCCTACCTGCTTGAAGAAGCGGTGCTGATGCGCCTGCTGCGTGCGGCCGGCCGGGTCCATGTCGGTCGAGCCGCCGCTGACGGGGTACATCCCCGTTGGCTTGAGGTCCACCTCGCGGAAGAAGCCGCTACCGACCGTCCCTCCCCGGTCTTCTTCGACAACCACGGGCGGCGTGGAGACGAAGAAGCGAAACTCCTCGGACTCCACGATCGCAACCCCGTAAGGCTCGTGCTCGTCGACCGCGAGAACGAGGGGCGCTACGTGCGGGTCCCCGAAGCGGACGACCTCGGGGAGGTCCACCTGCAGATCGTAACGCTCGAAGAACCCGTCCTCGGCGGCGAAGAACACGAGCGTACGCGCGCCGGGCGGCGGCGTCTCCCCCTCGACCTCCTCTTGCACACGGCTTGCGAGCCCCTCCGGCAGGTCCTCTATCCCCTTGAACGCCTCTTTGAGGCGGATCTTGTAGGCCTGCCCCTGGTTCGTGTTGTATCGGGGGTTCACGCTCAGGTACACCGAGAGCACCGACCCCTCGTGTGCGTCGAGCCGCTCCTTTAGCCTCTTTATCTCCTCAACCTGCGCCGCCATATGCCACCTCTCCGATCTCGTTCTCAAATATGTCGTAACGCCGCGAAACATCGGTCCCGCGACCTGGGTAGAACAAAAGGATGATACCGTCGCGCCGTACCCCCGAAACCTACGGTACGAGGGGGTGAGGAGGACGAGCCACTATACTATCGCCACCGCCCCACGAGACAAGCGGAATCCCATCGTGGTACGGCGCAACGGGCGGGTTCCGATCTCGAGGACGACGCGACCGCAGACCCGGACCGGGGGCTCCCCTTGCTCGCCATGCCCCCGAAGCTGCACTAAGAGAGCGTCCGACCGTTAGGCTTGCGGCCTGATCGGGTGTCGAGGCCCGGAGGAGGGCCAGCCCCCGGGGTCCGGGCGGCGCAAGGGGTGTCGAGCCCGTAGTAGACTCGTCTTCGTGCGCGTTCTGATCTCCGGCTGCGGCTACGTGGGCTCCGCTCTCGGCCTCCTCCTCGCCTCGGAGGGCCACACGGTTTTCGGCCTCCGCCGCAACGTCGCCGTCCTGCCCAGCGGCATAACCCCCGTGCGCGCCGACCTCTCGATATCCCTATCGTCGGAGACCCTCCCCTCGAACCTCGATGCCGCTGTCTGCGCCGCCTCACCGGGTGGCTCCTCCGACAAGGCTTACCGGAGCGCCTATGTGGATGGTCCCCGGAACCTGATCTCGGCCCTCGACGGGCAGAGCGTCGAGCGCCTCGTACTTGTCTCCAGCACGGGGGTCTACGGTCAGAAAAACGGCGAGTGGGTGGACGAGGACTCACCGACGGAGCCCGGGGGCACCTCCGGGCAACGTCTCCTCGAAGGGGAGGACCTCGTTTTCGCAGGCCCCTTCCCGGCGACGGTGCTGAGGCTCGGCGGCATCTACGGGCCCGGCAGGACCGGTATGATCCAACGCGCCCTCGGGAATCCGCCACCAGAAGATGCCCCGCCCCAGTACACCAACCGCATCCACCGCGACGACTGCGCCGGAGCCCTCCGACACCTCCTCCTCCTGCTCCCCGACCCGGAACCCGTCTACCTCGGCGTGGACCACGAGCCCGCCGACCGCCGTACCGTCGCCGAATGGCTCGCCGCCCGCTCCGGCGAGGACCTGCCCGGAAACCCGGGCAACCACCGCCACGAGCCCCGCGACCGACCCGGCCGCACAAACAAGCGCTGCAGCAACGAACGCCTCATCCGCTCCGGCTACGAGTTCCGCTACCCAACCTTCCGCGAAGGGTTCGCCGCCCTGCTCGACGAGGCCGCACCTCCCGGTTAGCTGCACCCCGCGATAGTCACGGAGCTCGTTTATCGTCATCCTCCCGTGGTCTTTACATAGGGTAGGGGGGTATGGTAAAGTCGTATCGAGAGTTTCCGAAGGGTGGCGTAGGAGGTTTGTCTGTGAGCGAGGATAGTCGACGGAGGGTTGCCGTTCCGGTCACTGGCATGACCTGCGCGGCTTGTGTGCGCAGGGTCGAGAAGGCCCTTTCGAAGGTCGACGGGGTCTCGGAGGCGAGCGTGAACCTCGCGACGGAGACGGCCACGGTCGAGCACGGGCCGGGTGTGGGGATCGGGGATCTGGTTTCCGCCGTGGAAGGCGCCGGCTACGGGGCGGAGGTGGAAAAGACTACCCTGGGTGTTACGGGGATGACCTGCGCCGCTTGCGTGGGAAGGGTCGAGAAGAGCTTCAGGAAGGTGCCCGGGGTGCTCCGGGCGGATGTGAACCTCGCGACCGAGAAGGCGACGATCGAGCACCTGCCGGGAGAGGTGTCCTTCGGGGAGCTGCGGCGGACGCTCGAGGGTGCGGGCTACGGGGTCGAGGAGCCGGAGGAGACCGGGGAGGGACGTCCGGATGCCCGCGAGCGGGGGTATGCGGAGCTCAGGGTTCGCTTTCTCGTCGCGGCGGTGCTGACAGGGGTTATCTTGCTCGGGAGCCTGCCGATGATGCTCGGGTTCATGCCGCCCGTGCCGGAGCGTTGGCTCGACCTCGTGCTGCTTGCGCTTGCGACGCCGGTCCAGTTCTGGGCGGGGTGGCGGTTTTATCGGGGGGCGTGGGGTGCCCTGAGGCATGGTACGGCCGACATGAATACGCTGGTTGCGGTCGGGACTAGCGCCGCTTACGTGTACAGCGCGGCGGCGGTGCTTGTGCCGGGGCTTTTCGTGGGGGCGGCGGGTGATAGGGCAGACGTGTACTTCGACACCTCTGCGCTCATTATCACCCTGATCCTTCTGGGAAGGCTTCTTGAGGCGCGGGCCAGGGGGCGGACGAACGAGGCCATAAAGAGGTTGGCCGGTTTGCAGGCGAAGACCGCGCGGGTGGTACGGGACGGCCGGGAGATCGACGTGCCCGTTGGGGAGGTCGTCGTCGGGGACGTCTTCGTCGTGCGGCCGGGGGAGAAGGTGCCGGTCGACGGGGTGGTCGTGGGCGGCGAGTCGTCGGTGGACGAGGCCGCGATCACGGGCGAGTCCATGCCCGTCTCGAAGCGTCGCGAGGATAAGGTTATCGGGGCTACGATAAACGGGACCGGATCGTTCAGGGCGAGGGCGACGGGAGTGGGGGAGGGGACGGCGCTCGCGCAGATTATGCGCCTCGTGGAGGAGGCTCAGGGCTCCAAAGCTCCTATCCAGCGGCTCGCGGACAGGATCAGCGGGATCTTCGTTCCGATCGTGATGGCGCTCGCGGCGGCTACCTTCCTCCTGTGGCTCTCCCTCGGGCCCGAGCCCGCATTTACGCACGCGCTCTTGAACTTCGTCGCGGTGCTCATCATCGCCTGCCCGTGCGCGATGGGGCTCGCCACACCCACCTCGATCATGGTCGGTACCGGCAAGGGTGCCGAGAGGGGTATTCTCGTGAAGGGTGGGGAGGCGCTGGAGGGGGCGCATCGCCTCACCACCGTCGTCCTCGACAAGACGGGGACCCTCACGCGCGGCCGTCCCCGCCTCACCGACGTCGTTTCTTCGGACGGGTTCCCCGAGGGTGAGATCCTGCGTCTGGCCGCCTCCGCCGAGAAATCGAGCGAGCATCCTCTGGGCGAGGCGATCGTGCGGGCCGCCGAGGAGAGAGGCGTGGCGCTCGAGGAGCCGGAGGGCTTCGAGGCCCCGACCGGGCGCGGCGTCCGGGCGGAGGTAGGGGGCAGGAGCGTTCTGGTTGGGAACCGGGCGCTTATGGAGGAGTATGGGGTCTCGGAGGATGGGCTCTCGCCGCGGTTCGAGGAGCTCTCGGCGGAGGGCAAGACGCCGGTCCTCGTGGCGGTGGACGGGAGGCCGGCGGGCCTCGTCGCGGTCGCGGATACGGTGCGCGAGGAGGCGAGAGAGGCGGTCGACGCCTTGAAGGGCATGGGCCTCGGGGTGGCGATGCTGACCGGGGACAACGAGCGGACGGCGCGCGCGGTGGCGCGGGAGCTCGGGATAGAGAGGGTCCACGCGGGGGTGTTGCCGGGGGAGAAGGAGGGCGAGATCCGCAGGCTCCAGGCCCGCGGCGAGGTCGTCGCGATGGTGGGGGACGGGATCAACGACGCACCTGCGCTCGCGCGGGCGGACGTCGGAATCGCCATAGGAACCGGGACGGACGTGGCGATGGAGGCCGCCGACCTCACGCTCGTCTCCGGGGACGTGCGCGGGGTGGCGCGGTCGATAAAGCTCTCGCGGGCCACTATAAGAAACATCAGGCAGAACCTGTTCTGGGCGTTCGCGTACAACGTCTTGCTCATCCCGGTCGCTGCGGGAGTTCTCTACCCGTTCTTCGGAGAGGAAGGCTTTCTGAACCCCGTGCTCGCGGCGGCTGCGATGGCGCTTTCGAGCGTAACGGTCGTAACCAACGCGCTAAGGCTGCGAAGGGTGGAGATCTAGGTGGAGGCTAAAGAGGGAGGAAGCGTGGAGCAGGGGGTAGGGAAGCCGGACGCCGGGCACAGGCACGGCTACATCAAGGCGAAGGATAAGGAGAAGATCCAGAACAGGCTCAGGCGCATAGAGGGGCAGGTCCGCGGCGTGCAGCGGATGGTCGACGAGGAGGCCTACTGCGTCGACGTCCTCACGCAGCTCGGCAGCATCGTCTCGGCCAGCGAGAAGGTCGCGCTCCTCCTTCTGAAGGACCACACGGAGCATTGCGTGCGCGGGGCCATAGAGAACGGCGAGGGCGCCGACGAGAAGATGGAAGAGCTCATGGGCGCGATCGAGCGCTTCTTGAGGGTTTAGGGGATCGAGGATGACCACTAAAACATCACTGCGAAACCTCCCCCCCGGACCGAAGGGACGGCCCGTGGTCGGGAATCTCCTGGCCTACTCGCGGGACCCTCTGGGCTTTCTGACCCGGTGCGCCCGCGAGTACGGCGACGTGGTCAAGCTAGGGTTCCCGGGCCCGCCCGCGTACCTGATCTCCCACCCGGAAGGCGTGGAGTACGTGCTCGTCAAGAACAACCGCAACTTCGTCAGGGATCGGTATACCCGCGCGGAGCTGTCCATTCTCGGCAACGGGTTGCTGGTCAACGAGGGGGAATCCTGGCGGCGCCAGAGGAGGCTCGTCCAGCCCGCCTTTCACCGTCGCCGCGTGGAGGCGTTCGGCGAGACGATGGTCTCTTTTACGGGGCGGATGTTGGATGGCTGGACCGACGGCGAAACACGCGACGTCCACGAGGAGATGATGCGCCTGACCCTCGAGATCGTCGCCAAGACGCTTTTCGATGCCGATATATCCCACGAGGCGGAGGGGGTGGGTAGATCCATGGACGCGATCATGGCGCACTCTTCCGACCAGGGGAGCAGCGTGTTCCTGAGGATGCTGCCCGATAGACTTCCTACCCCCGGCAACCTGGCCTACCGCAGGGCGACCCGGCGGCTCGACGGGATCATCCACGCCCTCGTGGAGCAGCGGCGGAGGAGCGGCGCGGATACCGGGGACCTGCTGTCGATGCTGCTACGCGCGGAGGACGAAGACGGCGAGGGGATGAGCGACAAGCAGTTGAGGGACGAGGCGATGACCATAATCCTCGCCGGGCACGAGACCACCGCCATCGCCCTGTCGTGGACGTGGTACCTGCTCGGGAAGCATCCTGAAGTAGAAGCCCGGCTCTCGGCGGAGCTGGAGGAGGTGCTGGGCGGGCGCGCGCCGACCGTCGAAGACCTGCCCCGGCTGCGCTACTCCGACGCGGTGATCAAGGAATCCATGCGCCTCTACCCGCCGGCGTGGGCCGTCGGCCGCGAAGCGTTGGAGGACTGCGTCATCGGGGGCTTTCATGTCCCCGCCGGGACGCAGATGTTTATCAGCCAGTATGTGATCCAACGCGACGGGCGGTTCTTCGACGACCCCGAAAGCTTCGACCCGGACCGCTGGCGGGACGGGCGCACGGAGGGATTGCCCCAGTATGCCTACTTCCCCTTCGGCGGCGGGCCGAGGCTGTGCATCGGCAGCGGCTTCGCGAAGATGGAGGCCGTACTGCTGCTCGCGACGGTGGCGCAGAGGTTCAAACTGGAGCCGGTCTCCGGGCGGCTCCCGGTGGCGCAACCCTCGATCACGCTGCGCCCCAGAGATGGGATAAAAACGAGGTTGCACGAGAGGCAACCGCGATAAAAGGAGAAATAATGACCGAAAAGACGTTTCAGGTAGAAGGCATGAGTTGCGGCCACTGCGAACTGAGCGTCCAGGAGGCGCTGGACGAGCTCGAAGGGGTACGGGGCTCGAAGGCCGATCACAAGAACGGCACCGTCGAAGTTACCTACGAGGAGGGAACGGTCACGAACGAGCAGTTCAAGGAGGCCGTCGAGGAGGCCGGTTACACCCTGCGTTCCTAGCCAGGGGATCGGGGCGGGAGAGCTACCCCGCCCCGATCCGGAGAAGCACCCCGTACTCGACAAGCGCATTTATGGACCCATTTTGTGGCGGGTTGAGGGGTGTGGTTACTCAGGTTCGTAAGGGTTTTCGGAGCGAGACGGAGGAGGTGAGGGCGTGAGTCTTTTGCAGCAGTACGCGTTGCTATTGGGCATGGTGGCGGCGACGGTTGGTCTAGTGATCAACCTGGGAGCCGTCGCCAGGGCGGTGGGCCGGACGCACGCGGAGAAGGCTAAAGACGTGCCGGCGACGGGTGGGGAGCTCTCGCCCGAGCCGGTGTGGGTCCGCTACCACGTCCGCTATTACGGGTACGCGCTCCTGTTCCTGGCCTTCGACATGGAGATGGCCTTCATGTACCCGTGGGCGGTGGTTTACAAGGAGCTGGGGCTCGTCGCGCTGCTGGACATGGGGGTCTTTCTCGCGATCCTCTTCCTGGGGCTCCTGTACGGCTGGAGCCAGGGGGCGCTGAGACGCCAGTGAGCGCTCCGGCGAACGCTCCGCTCTCCGGCGCCCGGGAAGCTCGACCGTCCATCCTGCGCCGTCTCGTGGCGAGGGCCGCGGCGCGAGACCTCGTCGCGTTCGTGGTCCCCGGCTCCGACGTCGCTCGCGCCCGCGGGTTCGATCTGGAGGCGGCGGGCCTGCGCGTCGCGGACACCCCGCGGCATGCCAGCGTGCTCGTGCTGGCCGGAGAGCTGCCCCCTGGGCTGAAGAAGGCAGCCGCAATCGCTTTCGCCCAGATGCCCCGCCCGCGAGCCATCCTCGCCGTCGGCGCGGGGGACGTCTCGCCTCTACCAGGGCCCGACGTCTCGGTGGAAGGGGATGCCCTGGGCAGCGGGGTGGAGGAGTTGCGGCGCCTCTTCGTCGAAGGCGCCTTTACCGAGGAGGCCGACGGGTTCGACGTCGATGAGATCCGGACCAGGACCGAATACGCCTGCCCCATGCACCCCGAGGTCACGAGCGCTGAGCCGGGCTCCTGCCCCAGGTGCGGCATGGACCTCGTCCCGCGCGAGGCCGCCGGGGGGGCGAGCCACGATCACGAAGAACACGGCCACTCCGGCCACGGGAGCTCGGATCAGAGCGGGTCGGGTCACGAAGAGCACGGTTCGCACGCCGGTATGGACCACGAGGGCGTGGGCCACGAAGAGGGCTCCGATGGGCACGAGCATGGGGACCAAGAAGGGCACGGCGGCGACTCCGGCGGATACGGACACATGGAGCACAGCGAGCACGAGGGTCAAGGCGGCATGGACCACGGGGGCGGCATGGGTTTCATGTCGATGGTCGAGATTACGCAGGGGACGCCGCGCAGCAGCGACGGGTTGCAGATGGAGTGGGCCGATGCGTCGTTCGGCCCGCTCTTCCCGGGTCTTCCCGGCGGTCTCTCGCTGACGTTTACGCTGGACGGCGACACGGTGGCCGGCGTGGAGGCGACGCCGGGCGTGGAGGGCTGGGGCCCGGAGGGGCGGCTCGACGGAGGCTCGGCGCGGGACTTCCCGGACCGGCTGGCGCTCATCGACCCCCTTTCTCCCGTCGCGTACAGCGTGCTCGCGCACAAGGCCCTCGAA